>JAGASC010000181.1 GCA_017621905.1 Roseburia sp. | reverse complement strand
GGATGTGGCTTCTTTTAAACTATACTACAGCGATATGGGAATCATGTCTGCAAGAATGGGAATGACTCTGGGAATTTTAAAGGGGCAGGAAAGCGAAAGATTTCGGGGTATTTTCGCGGAAAATTATCTGGCGGGAGCATTGAATGCAAATGGATATGAATTGTTTTACTGGGAATCGGATGGTATTGCGGAGGTGGATTTTCTAATTGTAAAGGAAGATCGTCTGATTCCGGTAGAATGTAAAGCAGGAGAGCACGTAAAAGCTAAGAGCCTGATACAATATATGGAAAAATATCATCCGGCATATGCGATCAGGGTCTCAGGAAGGAATTTCGGTATGGCAAATGGCATTCAATCGGTACCATTGTATGCAGCATTTTGTTTATAGGCACCTGGTTTTTTGATTGACGATATACCGATACAGCGGTATAATTTACGCAGATACCCTAAGAATATTTCAAAAGCGAAGGAACCGAAGAAATGCTAAAAGAATTCCTGAATCAAAAGAAAATCAGCATATATAAGCTTTCACAAACCAGCGGTGTCCCGTACAGCACACTAAATGACATCGTCAATGGAAAAATCGATATATCAAATTGCAAGGCAGGAAGTCTTAAGCGTATAGCAGATTCACTGGAAATATCCATGGATGAGTTATATGACATATGCAGTACGACTCAATATATCATATCGGAAAAGTACGGCATTGCAGGCAAAATCACCGTAAAGGATAAAAAGTACGATTTGAGCTTTTCCTACAACGGCTCAGAGGTAACCTTTACGCTTTATTCGGTAAACGCAATCAGCACAAGATATATAAAAGAAATTTCCGAATGGCGCATAGACGAATATATAGAAAATGAAAGAATACGGGAGGGCTTAAATGGAATACATTATTATGCGCAAAGATGAGCCAATCACTCTTGCCCAATTTTCAGAAGATGGAACTATGTTAAAATATTCCCGCAACATACAAAATATAGAACTTGCTCCCTTGCAGGAAAAGTCCGCTTCCGACTGGCTGAACAAATGGTGGAAAGAGAGAACGATTCCCATAAAGCAGGGAAAGGTAGCCCAAATGCTGCAAAAGAAAGGTCTGTCTTGTCCTGAGCATTATCTGATTAAAAATCTGGGACTTAGCCTGACGGACTACTACTGGATTAAGCCCATTGATTCAGATCTTAAGTGGAAAGATGTGAATTTATTTGAAAATGATTTTCGGGATAATATTTTGTCTTTTCCGGAAAACGATACGAACACAAGATATCCGCAGTACACACCAAATAGTTCACTTCAGGGCAGGCTCGAAAAAAGCTGGATGATAAAAGACGAAAAGCGAATTCTGGTAAAAGGAAACCATGATAAATATTCGTCTGAAAGCATAAATGAGGTGATCGCTGCCAGGATACACGAGCTGCAGGGGTACGATAATTATACGAAATACGGGTTGGTGCGGATCAAGAACAAATATTATGATTACGGGTGCTATTCTGAAATGTTTACAAGCCAGAAGCTGGAACTTGTATCAGCATATGGTGTTGTAACATCAGAAAAACAGCCGAATGATATGTCGTCCTATGAATTTTTTATTCATACATGCGGGCGGCATGGCATTGACCCAGGACAATTGAGACGGGATTTGGAATATCAGATTATGACAGATTTTATAATGTCTGATCGGGACAGACATCTTGGAAATGTATCAATTTTAAGGGATGCAGAAACTTTGCAGTTTTTGCGCATGGCGCCTATCTACGACAGTGGGGAAAGCCTATTTGTCCACGAAGGAATACCGGTCAGTGATAAGGAATTGTTGGATATTGAGACAAACAGCTTCGCATCCACGGAAGTGAAACTGCTGCGCTATGTCACAGATAAAAGCCTGGTTGATGTCACCAAACTTCCGGATAAGAAATATATCATGGAGATGTATGGAAAAGATAGCCAAATGGAAGAAAAAAGGATACACATGATAGGGGAGTGGTATGAGAGAAAAATCGACTATTTTAGAGATTTTCAGTTGGGCAAAGATTTGAATCAGGTTAAAATTTCTCTTAGCAGAAAAATGAATCAGCGACATCAAGGCATGGGCGAGGAGGAATTTGAAGTTTAAAAAGGGAAAGAAAAAAGGGGAAAAACATGCAAAATACAGACCTTCGTTATTTGAAAAGTTTATCGAACCAGTATCCAACCGTTGCGGCAGCAGCCACAGAGATTATCAACCTGCAGGCAATCCTAAGCCTGCCCAAAGGAACGGAACATTTCATCACCGACATCCACGGAGAATACGACCAGTTCCAGCACATCATCAAAAACGGCTCCGGCGCCATCAAACGAAAAATCGACGACGAGTTCGGCAATGCCATCTCCGCAGCGGAGAAAAAGGCCATAGCCACCTTAATATACTATCCGGAACAAAAGTTAAAACAAGTACTAAAAACAGAAGACAACATGGAAGACTGGTACAAAGTAACTCTGTACCGCCTCATCCGTATCTGTAAAAGCGCCTCTTCCAAATATACCCGTTCCAAAGTGCGCAAAGCCTTGCCCAAAGATTTCGCCTATGTCATCGAGGAACTCCTCACCGGCCGCCCGGACATATCCGACCAGGAGGCCTACTATAACGAAATCATCAACTCCGTCATCCGAACCGGCAGAGCCACAGAACTGGTCATTGCATTTTGCAACCTGATCCGTCGCCTGGTGGTAGACCATCTGCACGTGGTAGGAGACATCTTCGACAGAGGACCCTATCCCAATCTGGTCATGGACACCCTGATGTTCCACCATTCCGTGGACATCCAGTGGGGAAACCACGATGTATCCTGGATGGGCGCAGCCGCCGGAAACCCGGCCTGCATCTGCAATGTCATCCGGATTTCCGCCAAATACGGAAACCTGAACCTGCTGGAGGATTCCTACGGAATCAATCTGGTTCCCTTGGCGCGCCTTGCCATGAACAAATATGACAAGGATCCCTGTAACTGTTTCAAACTGGACTACAGGGAAGACGAATATGACGTCCGGGATGCCCTTTTAGATGAAAAAATGCACAAGGCCATCACCATCATGCAGTTCAAGCTGGAAGGTCAGCTCATCAAAAAACATCCGGAGTACGAGATGGAAGAGCGGCTTTTGCTGGACAAAATCGATATCAAAAAAGGAACCGTCTGTGTGGAGGGCGAGGAATATCCTCTGCGGGACACCAATTTCCCTACCATAGACTGGAACGACCCCTATGCCCTGTCATCAGAGGAAGCGGATGTGATGGACCGGCTTACCACGGCATTCCAGAATTGCGAGAAACTGCAGCGGCATATGCGTTTCCTTTTTACCAAGGGAAGTCTGTACAAAGTATACAACGGAAATCTTTTATACCACGGCTGTGTGCCCATGAACGAGGACGGCAGCTTCACCAGCGTGGAAATATTTGGAAAACGTTACGCGGGCAAAGCGCTCTATGATGTTCTGGAAAATTACGCCAGAAAAGGCTATTACGCCATTGACCCGGAGGAAAAGAAAAAAGGACAGGATATTCTCTGGTTTATTTGGGAGAATAAGAATTCCCCCGTATTCGGAAAGGACAAAATGACCACTTTCGAGCGCTATTTTGTGGCAAATCCAAAGACCCATGAGGAGCCCAAAAATCCTTACTACAGGCTGCTGAATAATGAGGAAGTGGTGAACCACATTCTGGAAGAATTTGGATTAAACGGTGAGGAGGCCCACATCATCAACGGACACATCCCGGTGGAGGCAAAGCGCGGCGAGTCCCCGGTGAAGTGCAACGGAAAGCTTTTGATCATTGACGGCGGTTTTTCCAAAGCATACCAGCCTAAAACCGGAATTGCAGGATACACACTGATTTATAACTCTTATGGTTTGCTGCTGGCGGCTCATGAGCCTTTTGAGTCCGTGGACAAGGCGGTACAGGAGGGAAGCGACGTGGTTTCCCATACCGTGTTGGTGGAGCATGTGGTGAAACGGAAGCGGGTGGCAGATACGGATGTTGGCCGGAATCTGAAAGAATCCATAGGCGACCTGGAAGCACTTTTGCGGGCTTATCGGGAGGGGGTATTGGTAGAAAAAAGTGCAGAGAGATAAGGAAGCGGAAGGGCATAAAAAAGTTTAGAAATGAGGAAAAACATGTTAATTGGAAATCATCTTTCTACATCCAAGG
>JAGASC010000180.1 GCA_017621905.1 Roseburia sp. | reverse complement strand
CATTGATTTGTATCTGTGTTGTCATCGCTTTTCCTTTCAATTTTTGGTATAAATTGTTTTTTTCTTTCTCCTATCATAACGGAAATACATTTACAAAACCTCTACATTTTTATTAAGAAAATCAAAAATAATACCGTAGAAACTCAAAAATTGTTTCTACGGTATTTTACCGTCAAAAGGATGCCGCAACTATAGCTCCGCCCTTCACACGATTTCATTCAGCCGTCTCTTCACCTGTTTCCATTCCGGGTAATACCGGGTCACATAGCCCCAAAATACCTGATTGTGACTGGGTTCTAAAATGTGGCACATTTCATGTACCACCACATATTCCAAGCACTCCGGAGCTTTCTCGTACAGGGCAAGGTTCAGGTTGATATGGCAGGTCCTGACATTACAGGAGCCCCAGCGTGTTTTCATTTGGCGGATGGTGATGCCAGATACGGAAACGCCCATGACCGGTTCCCATTTGCGCACCAGCTGCTCTGCAGCTGTTTTTAGCAGGGCCTTGCGCCTTTTGATTTCCACCTCACTAAAAACAGGACGTTGCTCCCGTTTCTGGTTCATTTCCTGATATTTTTTTTGATGAAATTTAATCCAATCAATACGCCCTTCCACGAACCTGCGAATCTGGGCGTCACTGCACTGGTGGGGTGCAGAGACCTGCACACTGCCGTCTTCCTGTTTGATGCGCAGATATATATTTTTCATACGCTTTTTTATTACAGTAATCTTTATGTCGTCAATCACAAACTGATATACTCTTTCTCTCATTACAATCTCCCTATCCGGTTGTATATCATTTCCCACGAATTTTTAAACTCCCCTTCTACCGGCAAGTCCAAAGGCAAGCTTATTTATTTTCTTCTTCATATCCTCGCAATATCCGCTCCAGATATTCCCGGTACTCTTTTACAACCTTTCCGGGCGCCTCGATTTTTACCGCAGAACCAAGGCCGGCCAACCAGCCAAAGAATTGGGAGCTTACCGCCACTTCCACCCGGGCAAGAATATGCTCCTCATCCTTTTGACGCAGGGCCACATCTTTTCCAAACCGGTCTATCATGACTCCAGTCAGTCCACTCTCACAACAGAGCGTCACTGTTTCCTCCGCTCCGGCAAACATGCCGAAGGTTTTTCTGGAGTAGTCTGCAATATCAAAATTTTCAAACTGGCTTTTTCCTTCCCTCGGCTCTGCAAGCAGTCCGATTTTCAGCATTTTATCCACGCGGTAATGGCGTATCATAGAGCTTCTGGTATCAAAGGCGATGAGATAATAATTTTCATCGTCCCAGGTCAGAAGCCAGGGGCTTACCTCGTAAAAGGAACCGTCCCGGCGCAGCTTCATTTCCTTATTGACACCCCACTCAAAATACTGGAACCGTATTTTTACATTTTCTGCAATGGCGCTGTATATCATATCCACGTTGTAATAAATATTTTCGTTAGCCGCTTTATTTCGGTTAGTGACCATCACCTGCCGGTGCAGCTGTTTTCCCTGGTTGTTGCTGCAAAGGCTCTCCAACTTGCCGATCAGTTCTCTGGACTTTTTGGCGGTTATGAACTTGGAAGACTGAACCGCATCCACCAGAAGTTTTAGCTCTGCCAACTCAAACTGACGGCTGGCCAGATAATAGCCGCCGGGCCGCTCCTTGACCTTGATGATATCCAGGCCAAAATCAATCAGTGCATCTATATCCGTATAGATACTTTTTCGCTCCGCTGCAATATCATTTAACGCCAGGTAGTCGATGATTTCCTGGGTGGTAACTGCATGTTCCTCGTCCGTCTTTTCCATAAGCAGCTGTGCGATATAGAGCAGTTTTAATTTCTGTTTTTCCGTTCTTGCCATGGTGCGCCATCCTTTCCTCTTACTGCATTACAATACTTCTAAAAGCATTATAATTATAAGAATCTACTTTTACAATAGCAATTTCCCCGGTTTTGTTTATCCGGATTCTATTTTGTTACCTCCCCTCCGTTCTGGTACTCTATTTGTACATTTATCCCGATTTCTTATATCCTGCCTTTTGTCAATTGCCAGATTCTGTCATAATTTCGCATTTTTTCTCTTGCGCATTCAAAAAACCATGCTATAATGAAGTTAATCAAACAAATACTACCGAGAGACATGAGCAAGGTACAAATGGAACGATAACAATCGTTTTATTTTTCTTGCTCTTTTTTTGTCCTCTGGCAACTAAAATCATAAAAAAGGAGATCTGTATTATGTATGATGTAGCAATTATCGGCGCCGGTGTCATCGGCAGTGCAATTGCAAGAGAATTATCCAAATATCAGGCAAGCATCTGCGTCATCGAGCGCGAAGAAGATGTATGTAACGGCACATCCAAAGCAAACAGTGCCATCATTCACGCCGGCTTTGATGCCAAGCCCGGAACCTTAAAGGCAAAATTAAATGTCCACGGAAATGAAATGATGGATAAACTCTCTGAGGATCTGGACATCCCGTTCAAACGCAACGGTTCCCTGGTTGTGTGTACCAAAGACCAGGACAGAGACGGCCTTATGAAATTATTGGAAAAGGGAATCGCCAACGGTGTTCCGGATCTGAAAATTTTAGAGCGGGACGAACTGATGCAGATGGAGCCAAATTTAAGTGACGATGTGGAATGCGCCCTCTATGCTCCCACCGGCGGAATTGTATGTCCATTCAATATGACCATAGCCTTCGCTGAAAATGCCTGCGACAACGGTGTCTCCTTTTTCCTGAACACCGAGGTCTTAAACATCAAAAAAGATGACGACCACTTTTGCCTTGAAACATTACATACAGACACAAAAGAATCTGAAGTATTTGAGGCAAAAATAGTCATCAACGCCGCTGGCGTTCATTCCGACGAAATGAATAACATGGTAAGTGAGCACAAGCTTCACATTACCGCAAGAAGAGGCGAATATTTCCTGTTAGACAAGGACGCAGGTTCCTACGTGTCCTGTACCGTTTTCCAGCTTCCCTCCAAAATGGGCAAAGGTGTACTGGTATCTCCTACCATCCATGGAAATCTTCTGGTAGGTCCTACCGCAGAGGATGTGGATAGCAAAGACGCGCTGAACACCACCTTAGACGGCCTTGATTCCTTAGGAAGAACCGCCGCCTTAAGTGTAAAAAATGTTCCGCTGCGCCAGGTAATTACCTCTTTTGCCGGCCTGCGTGCCCACGAAGCAAGCGATGATTTCATTATCGGTGAAGCCGAAGACGTATCAGGCTTTATCAACGCCGCAGGCATTGAATCCCCAGGCCTTACCTCCGCACCGGCTATCGGTGAAATGGTGGCAGGTCAGGTAAAAGAAATGCTCGCCCTCATGGAAAAAGAAAATTTTATTTCCACCAGAAAAGGCGTCCTGCATGCAGATACCCTTTCCTTAGAGGAACGCAACCAGCTGATCAAAGAGCATCCGGAATACGGCAACATTATCTGCCGCTGTGAAATGATTTCCGAAGGTGAAATCTTAGATGCCATCCACCGCCCTTTAGGCGCACGCTCCTTAGACGGTGTAAAACGCCGCACCCGTGCCGGTATGGGCCGCTGCCAGGCAGGCTTCTGCTCCCCGCGGACCATGGAAATTTTGCAGCGTGAGCTTCCAATGACCATGTTCGACATCACCAAAAACGGTGTTGGATCTAATATTGTCATCGGTACAAATAAAGAAATGAGGTAAATTATGAAAAATTATGATATCGTCATTGTCGGCGGAGGTCCCGCCGGACTTGCAGCTGCTGTATCCGCGAGAGATCATGGAACAGACAGCATATTAATTATTGAACGTGACAAAGAACTGGGCGGTATATTAAACCAGTGCATCCACAACGGTTTCGGTCTGCACACCTTTAAGGAGGAGCTGACCGGTCCGGAATATGCCTCCCGCTTTATTGACCAGGTACTAGATCGTGGCATCGAATACAAATTAAATACCATGGTAATGGACATTTCCACCATGGAAGGTTCCTCCGATAAAAAAGTAACCGCCATGAACCGCACCGACGGCATGTTTGAAATTCAGGCGAAAGCTGTCATTTTGGCTATGGGATGCCGCGAGCGCTCCAGAGGCGCCTTAAATATTCCTGGCTATCGTCCGGCAGGTATTTTTTCCGCCGGAACCGCGCAGCGCCTTGTCAACATGGAAGGCTATATGCCCGGCCGTGAGGTTGTCATCTTAGGTTCCGGTGATATCGGCCTTATCATGGCAAGACGTATGACCTTAGAGGGCGCCAAAGTAAAGGTGGTGGCCGAGCTGATGCCCTATTCCGGCGGTTTGAAACGTAACATTGTACAGTGCTTAGATGATTTTGACATTCCGTTGAAACTGAGCCACACTGTCATCGACATAGAAGGCAAAGAGCGCGTGGAAGCAGTTACCATCGCAGAAGTAGGTCCGGACCGCAAACCGATCCCGGGCACCGAGGAACGTTACACCTGTGATACCCTGCTGCTCTCCTGCGGACTGATTCCAGAAAACGAACTGAGCAAGAGCGTTGGCGTGGAAATCAACCCGGTAACCTCCGGTCCTGTGGTAAACGACAGCTTAGAGACCAGCATCGACGGCGTGTTTGCCTGCGGAAATGTGCTTCATGTTCACGATTTGGTGGATTATGTGTCACAGGAAGCAATCACTGCAGGAAAAAATGCAGCTGCCTATGTCAAAAATGGTGCCGCTGCAGATGCAAAGGCCGTGGAAATTCTCCCAGTGGACGGCGTACGCTATACTGTACCGAAATTTATCCGTCCCACAGAAATGGATGACAATTTAACGGTTCGTTTCCGCGTAGGGGATGTCTATAAAAATTGCGCCATTGCAACCTATTTTAACGATACACTCATCAGCAAACGCAAACGTCCGGTCATGGCTCCCGGCGAAATGGAGCAGGTCATTTTATCAAAAAGCAAGCTGAATGAATTTCCGGATCTTGAGAAAATCACAATTCGGATTGAACAAGCGTAGAATGGAGGCGTAACATTATGAATACCAGAGAATTAACCTGTATCGGCTGCCCGCTGGGCTGTACCGTTACTGTTACCATGGAAAACGGCGAAGTGACCGCTGTTACCGGCAACACCTGTCCAAAGGGTGATGCCTATGCCAGAAAAGAAGTAACCAATCCCACCCGTATTGTGACCTCCACCGTCCGCGTGACCGGAGGTGTGGCTCCGATGGTAAATGTGAAGACCGCTTCCGATATTCCGAAGGATAAGATTTTTGACTGTGTGGAGGCTATTAAGGATATCGTCGTAGCCGCTCCGGTGAAAATCGGTGATGTGGTTCTGTCTGATGTAGCCGGAACTGGTGTGGATATGGTGGCAGCGAGAAATATTGCGGTAAAATAATACAATCGAAAACGCAAAACAGAAATTTAACTGACTGGAAATAGTCAGTTAGATGCGTTATAATAGGGGTGTCTCAAACATATTGTTTTCAGGCACCCTTTTATTATTGATGACAATTGAAAGTTTGAGAAATGTGCTTTCTATATATAATACATGTGAATTATTTATTTTTACAAGAATGGAGTTCCTATGAAAAAAGAATTCAAAGAGGCACTGGAGGATTCTCCCATTATTGCGGCTATAAAAAGCGATGATGGATTACAAAAATGTCTGACAAGTGACAGTCCTATCATTTTTATTTTATATGGTGATATTTGCAGCATTGCGGATATTGTTGATACAGTCAAGTCTTCCGGGAAGCTTGCCATGGTGCATCTCGATCTGATTGCGGGATTAAGTTCCAAGGAAATTGCCGTGGATTTTATTAAGAAGTATACGAAGGCTGACGGTATTATTACTACAAAGCCTACGATGATCAAGAGAGCGAAGGAGCTGGGGCTTTACACGATTTTGCGTCTGTTTATTTTGGACTCTATGGCCTATGAAAATATTGATCGACAGATTAAAACCGCTAGGCCGGATCTCATAGAAGTCCTTCCTGCATTGATGCCCAAGATTGTCAGGAAAATATGCCAGATTTCTCCGATTCCGGTCATCGCAGGCGGGCTGGTATCCGACAAGGAAGATGTTATGTCGTTGCTGCAGGCAGGGGTGATCAGCATCTCTTCTACCAACGAGAAAATATGGTTTTAATGATTTTGTATATTACTTGTATAT
>JAGASC010000179.1 GCA_017621905.1 Roseburia sp. | reverse complement strand
ATTATAACATAATAAATAATAAATTGATAAAAGGAGACAAACTTGATATGGACGATTTTACCTATGAAAAGGAAGAAAAACCGGTAGGACCTGAGATTTATGAATGGGATAACGTATGGTGGGAGCAGGTGCCCGACAATGTAAGGCCAAGAGTTCTTTACATTGGCGATTCCATTTCCTGTGGAATACGTCGGTATGCCACCTGGCTTTCCGATGAAAAAATACTCTTTGACGGTTTCGGCACATCAAAGGCCGTAGACAATGAGTATCTGGCGGAGTCCATCCGTTTTTTCGGAAAACAGCAGAAAAGGAGAAACATCATTATTTTTAATAATGGACTTCACGGTTTCCACCTGAATGATACAGAGGAATACGGGAATTACTATGAGAAAATGGTACAATTCCTGATGGAAGAGTATCCGGACACACCGCTTGCACTTGTATTGACAACCAGTGTCGACAGCCCCCGCAACGCGCGGGTGATCCGGCGCAACGAAACGGTTCAAAAGATTGCGGAAAAATACAATCTTCCTGTCATTGATTTATATGCACCTTCTGTAGAATATGCCAGCCTGCACAGCGATGATGGAATCCATTTTACAGATGAAGCAAATGAAAAGCTGGCGAAAATAATTCTGGAATCAATCCATAAAATAATTCCGGAACTATAAAAAGCGGTAACGGTTCAGTATCTTCCCAGTCACAAAATGATCATGGTTTGTGTCTGAATAAAGTGAAAGGAATGTGTGATTAAAATGGAAAACTGGAACGGATTTAAAAAAAATGAATTTACCTTTGAGGGACGTAAAGCAATCTTAGTATTCCCGGACGACAGTAACAAAACCAATCAATGGCTGTTCAAAACGGAATATTGGGACGCCTTCCCCAATCTTGAAATCGAGATGGTAAAGCAGGGCTGGCATCTGGCGTATATCGAAAATAAAACCCGCTGGTGCCTGGATGAAGATTTAGACTTAAAGCAGCGCTTTGCCGATTTTCTGGCAAAAGAATATGGCTTATGCAAAAAGTGTGTTCCTGTCGGAATGAGCTGCGGAGGCATGTTCGCAGTAAAGTTTGCAGCAAGACATCCGGAATACATTTCGGCGCTTTACATTGATGCCCCGGTGCTCAACCTGCTTTCCTGCCCGGCGGATCTGGGTGTGGCAAAGGGCGGAATGTGGGAAGAATTTGTAAATGCAACCGGCATGTCGCTGTCTGAGCTGATTTGCTGCCGCGAGCATCCCATTGATAAACTGCCGATTTTAATCCAGAACGATATACCTGTCGTCATGGTGTACGGAAAAGCAGATACCGTTGTCCCTTATTGTGAAAACGGAGCAATTTTGGAAAAATATTACAAGGAACATGGCGGCAAGCTGTTAGCGATAGGCAAAGACGGCTGTGAGCATCATCCCCACGGCCTGGAAAATCCGCAGCCGATTGTTGATTTTATTATGAAGTATGCATAACCAGTTCCGCAGGTCTGTGCGTTGCCTGCACGGAAGGCCAACTTCAGAAAACCAAAGATTTTGTGCAAATAGAAGGAGAAAAAAGAAATGATAACCCAAAAAGTACTGGACGCAAAATACGAGTTTCCATTTATCGTGAAAACTCCAAAGAACATGAAAGAAAATCTCCCGCTCATCGTGCAGCTCCACGGTGCCGGTGAAAGAGGAGATGGCAGCAACATAGAAATAATCGAAGTACACGGCTTTCCCCATGTGTTTACAGAGGATCGGGAAATTGACTGCATCTTAGTAGAGCCGCAGTGCCCCGTGAATAGCTTTTGGGCTGCCAATGTGCCATTTATCAAAGATTTTATCTTGAAAATCATAAAGGAATATAAATGCGATGAAAATAGAGTATACCTGACCGGCCTTAGCATGGGCGGATATGGTACCTGGTTCACGGCCATGGCTTATCCGGAGATGTTTGCGGCAATTGCCCCCTGCTGCGGTGGTGGCATGCCCTGGAATGCTTCTGTGCTGACTATGCCGGTATGGGCATTCCATGGTGGAAAGGACGACGTGGTATTTCCATATGAGACAGAAAACATGATTCAGGCAATGAGAAACGCGGGACTTAGCCCCAAGCTTACGATTTTCCCCGAATACGGACACAATTCCTGGGAAAAAGCTTATAGCGATGAATTGTTGGAGTGGTTGCTGGCACAAAAAAAATAAGATAAATTGGAGGATTTATGATATATAAATATCCCTTAGAAAATCAAAAATTAGATTTGTCGGAGTATACAGCAGCACATGCCGGGGATAAGACGGTCCAATACAAAACAGTAGACGGAATGCCAATCTGCCTTAGCTATTATTACCCTAATGATTATAATAGCAGCAACAAATACCCCGTATTCCTTTTTATCCACGGCGGCGGCTGGGCATCCCACAAAATTTTTGATGGTGAGCAAGGTTGGCAGGGCGATTATCTTGGATACCTTGCCAGATACTACGCCAAAAAGGGCTTTGTCAGTGTCAGCATAGATTACCGTCTGTCAAGTCCTGACGGCCAGGCCGAAAAATATCAGATTATCGACTGCTACGACGACTGCGCCGACGCGGTAGATTACATATTAGACCGGGCATCGGACTGCGGAATAGACACCGAAAATGTTTTTGTGCTGGGAGAATCCGCAGGCGGGCATCTTGCTGGTCTTGTCACAACAAAATACAATAGGCCCGGATTTCAGTTGAAAGGATCTTTTCTCGTAAATGCCATAACAGATTTAGAGGGAGATATCCAGTGGAAGGAGCGCGTGCCGAAAAAATCCGCGCATTCCAAACTTGCAAAAATGCCTGAAAGTGAGTATGCAAAATATCTTTCTCCACTTTACAATGTCAGCGAAAACACTTGTCCGGTAGTGCTCATTCACGGGGAACAGGACTCCGTCGTAGCGCTTGCCCATTCCGAAGGTTTTTATCAGAGAATGGAAGAGCTGAAAAGAGAATGTGAGCTTCATGTTATTGAAAGTACTAACCATGCCTTTTTGCTCGCAGAATACACAGACAATCTTGCTGCATGTAAGACAGGTATCAGGATTATAGATCAGTGGCTTTCTGAGAAGGGATTTTAACGGGCCTGCGGTGGTAACTGCGAAGGCTCCAAACAGTTACGAATTTTTACAAAAAGTATTTCTATGTAGAAAAGAATTTCAGAAGAAAGGACGTAACTATTCAGCCGGTCTGTGAATTTTTGCACATATATTCATATGGCTTTTGGCATGTGACTGCAAAGGTGCTGAATAGCTGCGAGGACAGTAAAAAATGGATTTTACAAATTTAAAAAATTTCCTTGACCATATGGCAGTCTGGCGCACTCCGGGAAATGCAGTGGAAGTATATCTGAACGGAAAGTCAGTATTTCGTTACGCCTGCGGTTATTCGGATTTGGAATCAAAGACCCCGCTGACTGGTGAGGAAATGTACAATATTTATTCCTGTTCAAAGGTAACCACCGTTACCGCAGGAGCACAGCTTTTGGAGCAGGGCAAATTCCTTTTGGGAGATCCTTTATATGAGTACATCCCGGAATTTAAAGACATGTACATAAAAACCCCGGAGGGTAACCTGGTAAAAGCAAAAAATCCCATTACGATAGGGGATTTATTCTCGATGACAGCAGGTTTTACATATGACTTAAATTCTCCGGGCTATCAAAAAGCGAGGGAACTGACAAAGGGAAAAATGGACACTGTGGAGGCGATAAAATGTGTTGCCAGGGATCCGCTTTCCTTTGAACCGGGAACTCACTGGCAGTACAGCATTTGTCATGACGTGCTGGCAGCCCTGGTAAGTGTTATTTCCGGCAAGAAATTCAGAGACTATGTAAAAGAAAACATTTTTGATCCGCTGGACATGACTGAAAGCGTATACCATCATACGGAGGAAACTCTGACAAAAACAGCCAGTCAGTACACGTTTGTTCCAAGCGATGGTGTGGAAATGGATGCTGTGGAAGCCCAGAAGCATGGAAATGCAAAAGACGGCACATTTCGCAATGTGGGGAAACACAATCATCATATTCTTGGGGAAGAGTATGACAGCGGCGGTGCCGGAATCATTACCACCGTGCCCGATTATGCAAAACTTATGGCAGCACTGGCGAATTACGGCATGGGACTTACCGGAGAACGTATCTTATCAAAGTACACCATAGATTTGATGCGGACCAACCGTTTGACGCACGAACAGCAAAAGGATTTCAACTGGAAGCAGCTGGCAGGCTGTGGCTATGGCCTGGGCGTCCGCACTCACACGACACCGACGAAAAGCGGCCTGATCTGCAACTTGGGCGAGTTTGGCTGGGGCGGTGCAGCAGGTGCTACTGCAATCATCGATCCGGAGATAAATCTTGGCGTCTTTTATGCGCAGCACACTTTAAACCCAAGAGAGGAATATTATCAGCCGCGCTTGAGAAACGTGGTATATTCCTGTTTAGATTAGAATTTAGGAGAGTAGAAAGTGGATAGAAACGGGAACGACTGTAAGGTGCGAAAGATTTCGGGCATACCGGTAAAAGTGTGCGCCGGTGAGAAAACATATTCCCTGCTTGTAAAAGAAAAGGAGAGTATTTTGGATGCTCTCATGGCAATGGATGCCTCTTTTGGCGCTGTCTGCGGCGGTGTGGGAAGATGCGGCAAATGCAAGATTCGAGTGACAGAGGGCTGCCTTCCGGCCACATCCTACGATACCGCTTATTTTTCAAAGGAAGAAATTGATTTGGGCATGCGCCTTTCCTGTAAAGCATATCCATCGGAACCATTGCAGGTGGAATTGAATTTCCAGCGTGAGGCGGATTTTCAGGCAGTTGTCGATTTCAATCAGGAATACCGGAAAACTGAGAAAACGGATACATACGGTATCGCAGTGGACATTGGGACAACAACCATCGCCATACAGTTGATATCTTTAAATAACGGAGAACGCTTGGCAGTGCACGCAGGCATAAATCATCAGCGAAATTATGGTGCGGATGTGATATCCCGCATCAAAGCAGCCTCCGAAGGAAAAAATGAGGCCATGCAGGCATCTGTCCGGCGGGATTTGGCAGAGGGAATCCGTGCAGTGGTGGAGAAATCCCGGGTGCAGCCCGGGAGCGTGACAGAAGTTGCGATTGCAGGAAATACCACGATGATACATCTTCTTATGGGCTATGACTGTAAAGGCCTTGGCGAATATCCATTTACACCGGTGAATATCCATTTGATCGAGGACAGCTACGAAAATATTTTGGCAGATTTTTTCCTTTCTGCCCGTGTAAGGATTCTTCCCGGTATTTCTGCCTTTGTGGGAGGCGATATTGCAGCCGGGCTTTATACCTGTAATGTGGACCGGTCGGAAAAGTATGCTCTT
>JAGASC010000178.1 GCA_017621905.1 Roseburia sp. | reverse complement strand
AGGTCTATCAAATTCTCACATGTTTTGATAAAATATACTTTGAGATGACGGACTTGGAGAAGAAAGAGTTCTTCAGGAACTTCATTGATGAAATCGAATTATATTCTGAAAGACAGAGTGATGGACGCATTGTAAAACAGATAAACTTCAACTTTCCAGTGTATTATAATGGAAACGAAGGCAATGCAATTCGGTTGCCCGACGAAAATACAGTCGAGAATGTGTGCCTTCTTCCACGAAAAAATTAGGCAGCGTCTATTCCCGTGAAGCGTCTCGGTAAGAAATCGGTGGTAAGAAATCGGAACGAAGTTTCTGTAACAGTTCAGACAGCCCTTAGCATTTACTGCTAAGGGCGTAAGAAAACGTGGAACATGCAAGCATCCAGCCCCATCGCGGAGCGATTTTAATGGCTGGATGCACGTAACAGTGAAGGTATCTGAGCTGTTACAAATTTCTTGACATCCTGTCCTGAAAATGTTATATTTTTTCTGTACAAATGAAAGGGAGTAGCTGAACATCCATGATATCTTATGGATGGATTTGCAACCGACACCCGATACGATTACGTATCCGGAACAAATGAGATAGCAAGACTTTTATTGTGGCAACTGTCATGGTAGAAGTCTTTTTTTATTACCCGACAATAATAAATTACCTGTTCACACGTTGCCACAGAAGCTTGCGGAAAGCGAGGAGAAAAATGAGTAACGAAATGATGAGACGGGAACTGAAGGAAGCAATTGAGGCGGGCGAAATCGCATTGCAAAGCCTGCGCATCGCCAGGGAGCGGCTGGACAGTGCGAAAAACTGGGGAATCGTGGATATGCTTGGAGGCGGCCTGCTCACAAGCATGGTAAAACATTCCAAAATGGATGATGCATCTTATTACATTGAGAATGCAAAGAAGAACCTGCAACTGTTCCAAAAAGAATTAAAGGATGTTCGTGTGCCGGGAGATTTAAAAGTGGAAATAGGAGGCTTTTTGTCCTTTGCAGATTTCTTTTTTGATGGACTGGTAGCGGATTATCTGGTACAATCGAAAATATATGAAGTAAGAGAAGAAGTAGAGGATGCCATCTGGCGGGTGTCAAACCTCCTGCTGGATTTAAAAGAGCAGTATAACAAGGTGGAAGGAGCATAAAAAATGGGAGGTTTCTTTATGAGCGGCGGATTTGATGTTATATTTTTTCTGATGTTCTTTCTGGTATTTGGGATGGTTATATTTAACCTGATCAAAGGAGTCGGCGAGTGGAACAAAAATAATCATTCGCCAAGACTGACGGTAGATGCTGTTGTGGTTGCCAAACGGAATCAGGTAAGTCATCATCATCACAACGATGGCAATGGCGGAATGCACGCCTCACACTCCACTACTTATTATGTGACATTTCAGGTGGAGAGCGGTGACCGCATGGAGCTGCGTGTAAGCGGCAGCGAATTTGGCATGCTGGTGGAAGGGGATTACGGCAGGCTGACCTTTCAGGGAACCAGATACATAGGCTTCGAGCGGTAATTGCCGAAAAATATGTATTGTAGACCATGATAATATTGACATTTGATTTTTTAGAGGGTAGAATTTAAGCATTGATGTTACCGTGGTAGAGTGGTAAAACGTCGAAGAAAAATATATGTCGGAGGGAATACGACATTTTTACAAGGAGAAAAAGAAATGAAAAAGAAATTTATGAGCTTAATATTAGCAGGTTTCATGGCATTGACGGTGCTGGCCGGCTGCGGAGGTGCCAAAGGAAATGATGATGTGATTAACATCGGTGTAATTCAGCAGATGCAGCACGGCTCATTGGACGCTGCTTACGAAGGTTTTGTTGACGGACTGAAAGATGCAGGCTATGTAGATGGTGAAAATATCAAGATTAATTTTCAGAATGCATCCGGTGACATCAACAACTGTCAGTCAATCACACAGTCATTTGCAAATAATGGCGTGGATATGGTTCTTGCGATTGCAACAAATGCAGCACAGGCAGCAGTAAACGAATTTCAGGATACCGATGTTCCGGTATTATTTACAGCGGTAACAGACCCGGTAGATGCAGGCTTGGTAGAAAGCAACGAGGCTCCCGGCAAAAATGTAACAGGTACCTCAGATATGCCGGTCATTGCAGATCAGATTGCAGTAATCAAGGACATTCTTCCGGAAGCAAAGATACTTGGTATTCTTTATACCTCAAGTGAATCCAACTCAGAGCTTCAGGCAGAAGAAGCGAAAAAAGCAGCTGAGGAGCTGGGTATGGAAGTGAAAATACAGACAGCTTCCTCAACTAATGATATTGCGCAGGTTGTTGCATCTGTTGCAGGCGAGGTAGACGCTATTTATATTCCCTCAGACAATGCTTTTGCAAGTGCAATGGCGACGGTGAACAGCACAGCGGTTGATAACCAGCTTCCTGTATTCTGCGCAGTGGAAGATATGATCAAAGAAGGCGGTATCGCAACAACAGCAGTTGATTACTATGAGCTCGGAAAACAGACAGCGGCACAGGCAGTTCGTATTCTGAAGGGAGAGAAGGCATCTGAGATTGCAGTGGAGACACAGAAAGAATTTGCATTCGTAGTGAATAAAACATTCGCTGAGAGTGTCGGCGTAGAGATTCCGGCAGAGATTTTAGAGAAAGCGGCTACCACATATTAATTCGCCTGAAGGTTGAAAAAGGCAACGGAAATCGTAACTGTGAAGGTACTGAACAGTTACCGGAAATCTAATAATTATAGGAAGTGAAGTATGTCAATAATAAATTGGTTATGGGATATACAGGGCGGCGCCACCCTTGGCATTATCTGGGCGATTATGGCGCTGGGATTGTATTTGACTTATCGTGTATTAAACTATGCAGATTTGACGGTAGACGGAAGCCTCGCTTTAGGCGGGGCTGTTTCCGCGGTTTGCGTTGCCTCCGGGATGCAGCCCATACTGGCTGTTTTGATGGCCACATTGTGCGGCATGGCGGCAGGAGCTGTGACGGGATT
This sequence comes from Roseburia sp., assembly GCA_017621905.1. Classification (GTDB taxonomy): domain Bacteria; phylum Bacillota; class Clostridia; order Lachnospirales; family Lachnospiraceae; genus Roseburia. The sequence goes on along the minus strand of JAGASC010000178.1, from coordinate 1,096 downwards.
TCTTCATACAAAGTGCAAAATTCCGGATTTGCTGGCGGGTATTCTGACCCAGTTCGGTTTATATTCAATTAATCTGCGTATTATGGGGAAGGCAAATTATGGTCTTTTGAATGAAGTTACATTATTCAGTCAGATGAAAGATTTGGGAATTCCTTCGAAGTGGGTAGGGCTCATTGTAGGGCTCGTGTTTGTAATTATACTTATCATTGCCGTGTATTGTTTTTTTGGAACAGAAATCGGCTGTGCGCTTCGCGCGACGGGAAATAACCCGGATATGGTGAAGGCCATGGGAGCCAACACAAAGGTATATATTGTCCTCGGACTTGTGGTAGGAAACGGACTTGTGGCAATGTCCGGCGGGCTTTTGGCCCAGTACCAGGGGTATGCTGATATCAATATGGGTGTGGGTACCATTGTGATCGGTCTGGCAGCCATCATGATCGGTGAGGTGCTTTTTTCCAAGCGTACGTACATTCATCGACTTGTCGGTGTAGTAATTGGGTCCATTGTATACAGAATTATTATCGCATTTGTGCTTCGTATCAGTCTGAATTCTGATTTTGTGATTAAGATTACTGCTGATGATATGAAGCTGATTACAGCGATTATCGTGGCGATTGCATTGATAGCGCCGGGGTTAAAGGAAGCAGCCATGTCAAAATCAACTGCAAAGGGGGACAGGTAAATGTTAGATATCAGTCATGTATATAAATCATTTAACATTGGGACTCCTGTGCAGAAGGATGCTCTGATTGACTTGAATTTACATCTGAATGAAGGTGATTTTGTTACGGTTATCGGTGGCAACGGAGCTGGAAAGTCGACCATGCTTAATGCCATAGCAGGTGCATTCAGCGTGGAAAGAGGTCATATCACAGTGGCAGGAAATGATGTGACAAAAGACCCGGAATACAAACGAGCCATGTATATCGGACGTGTATTTCAAGATCCGTTGCGCGGAACTGCCGGTGACATGTGGATTGAGGAAAATCTGGCTATGGCGCTGCGGCGCGGAAAACGCAGAAGCTTTAAATGGGGAATCAGCAATAAAGAACGGGAACAGTATATAGAATTGCTGAGAACTCTGGATTTGGGT
>JAGASC010000177.1 GCA_017621905.1 Roseburia sp. | reverse complement strand
TTGGCTGTTCCGGAAGCATCCGTACCCGCGGTTCCATCTGATGTTTCGCTCGATGCTGCTACCTCGGAAGAGTCGGATGACTGACCGGATGCGTCCGAGCCGTTTCCATTATCATTCACCGACGCACTTCCCTGTCCGCTGCATCCTGATATCAGCATGGCAAAAACTATGACAAGTGCAAATATTGTTTTTTTCTTCATATTTTCCTCTTTTCTAAAGCTCTGCCGCGGTGGTTTCCTGCTTGGAAACTGCAATTTCCAGATTCCCGTTTCTGCAGCGGAGCTTATCAATCATTTCCTTTTCTTTGTCTGCCTCCCGCAGGGTCAGATTATAAGTAAGTCGGAACATGCTGCCCATATTGGTGGTTTTCACCCGCACCAGTTCGCAGGCAGTGGTGTATTCCTGCAGAATATCATCAAACACACCGGTATAATCCAGGTCCTCCGGAATCGTGATATTCAGCGTCTTGTACATTGCATTCTTTTTCCCGGAACCGAACTCCAGGCAGTTATAAAGAATCGTACACGCACACATAATAACAGTAAACAGGAATGCAAATCCCAGATACCCCATGCCCGCAATCAATCCGGCGCCCATGGCAAGGAAGAGCATGGTAATCTCTTTTGCAGTTCCGGGAGCGGAACGAAAGCGAACCAGGCTGAATGCTCCGGCAACCGCAACGCCCGCGCCCACATTTCCGTTGACCATCATAATGACTACGCAGACCACCGCGGGCAATAGTGCCAGAGTGGCCACAAAGCTTTTGGTATACCGGGAACGGTACATATGTGTAAGGGCCAGCAGCAGGCCAATCAGCAGTGAGCTGCCGATGCAAAGCAAAAAATCAGATATGGATATTACACTGGTCATGTCTGTATCAAACAGACCACTAAAAAAAGAATTTAACATGATTTTCCTCCTAATTTTCTTGTAAAAAATTTTTTTCGTCCTTTAATTTGGGAAAAATAATCGTCTCATACGCTGTTCCATATTTTGAGAACGACGTTTTATAAATATGTTCTTCGGACAGGACGTGTGTCATCCAAAGCGGTATTCCGCCGGAGCATTTAATTTCCATTAACACCATACCTTCCTGCAGGATTGGTGTCCCCCACACATCGGCTTCTAAGGACAATTTCTCTTCCCGGCAGAGAATATTTTCATCGAAGGTAACGCGAAAGTCACCGCCGCCCTTGGCATAGTAAGCTTCACGTTCATAAGATAAAAATACCACCGGATGAAGCGTCTGGTAATAGTCGCGAAAATAATCAATCTCCTCCGAAATCTGTGTCTTTATCTGGCAATGGTCTTCTCCGTCCACCCACTCCATGGCTTTTTCTTCCGACAGGGACAGCCGCCGTTTGTAGACCACAGAATCGTATTTCTTTTTCAACTCTACAAAAACCGGACTGTCCGATCTTGCCTTGGCGTAACTTCGAATGCGAAGTTTTTCCTTGTAAGCCGGCTTTTCAATGGACTGGCGGACCAGACGGAACGTATCTGTATCGTAATAAATGTTCCGGATGGTAGTCCGCCCGTATCCGTCCAAAGCCATGTAGGGCTCCATCGCCTCCAGAACCTTCCTTTTCTGTGCCTGCGTGAGCATGAATTTCAATTCATACCGCTTGAACACGTTTTGATACTTCATAAATCCTCCTAATTTTCTATGAAAATTTTTTTCCTTCATTGTTGGATAAAGTATACCCACCGAACCATAACTGGACTTTAAAAACACAAAAAGTTCAAACTTACAGATCATAAAGTGATTTAAATTTCACTTAATGTTGATATAATATAAGTTATCGGAAGCTGGGTTTGCTTCCGAATAAAAGGCCACAAAGGAAGGGGATGATACGCAATGCGATTATTGCTTGCTGAAGATGAGCTCTCTTTAGCCCGGGCGCTTGTCAAAATTTTAGAAAAAAATAACTACACCGCAGATGCTGTCTACAACGGTGCAGATGCTTTGGCTTATCTGGAGACCGGCGACTACGATGCCGCCATTCTGGATATTATGATGCCCCAGATGGATGGCATCACAGTTCTGAAAAAACTGCGGGAGCAGGGAAACAGAATCCCCGTCATCATGCTGACCGCAAAGGCAGAGGTGGACGATAAGGTGTTGGGCTTAGACAGCGGGGCCAATGACTATCTGACCAAACCCTTTGACACCAAGGAACTTCTGGCCAGGCTCCGGGCTATGACCAGAAACCAGAATGTGGCGGACACAAAACTGACTTTCGGAAATATATCCCTGGACCGGGCCACCTTTGAGCTCTCCTCCCCCACAGACAGTTTCCGTCTGGCTAACAAAGAATTTCAAATGATGGAGATGCTTATGCGAAATCCTCACCATCTGATTTCCACAGAGCGCTTTTTGGAAAAAATCTGGGGCTTCGATTCCGACTCGGAAATCAATGTAGTCTGGGTCTACATTTCCTACCTGCGCAAAAAACTGGCTGCGCTTCACGCTGACATCCAGATTACTGTCACACGAAATGCCGGCTATTCTTTGGAGGAAATCTCATGATAAAGAAATTGCGATTCAAGTTTATGCTCATGACGATGGCTGCCCTTCTCCTTGTGCTTACGATTATCATTGCCGGAATCAATATTGTAAATTATCACAGTATCCTCCAGGATGCGGATGAACTTCTTCTCATTCTTTCTGAAAACAGAGGGATGTTCACCGAAAAGAAGGGCGCTAAAGATGACGATAGAGATATCAATAAACTGCCGCCGGACATGTCGCCAGAGGCTCCCTATGAGACCAGATATTTTTCCGTTACACTAAATAGTACTTCCGGCGATTTAATCCAGGTGGATACAGGTCACATTGCCTCGGTGGAAAGAGCAGACGCGATTCGCTTCGCACAGTCTGTGCTTCAAAATAAAAAAGACAAAGGATTTGTCGGCTCTTTCCGTTACACGGTGCATGTGGAAGACGAAACAACCCGAATTATCTTCCTCCATTGCGGCAAAAAACTGGATTCCTTTCAGAACTTTTTGTTTGCAAGCATTGGAATTTCCCTGATTGGATATGGCGTAGTGTGTCTGATCATCGCATTTTTCTCCAATCGGATCATTCGGCCGATTTCCGAAAGCTACGAAAAACAGAAACGCTTTATTACGGACGCCGGACACGAGATAAAAACACCGCTTACCATTATCAACGCGGATGTTGATGTTTTGACGATGGATTTGGGGGAAAATGAGTGGCTTGAGGATATTCAAAAACAGGCAAAACGTCTGGCATCACTGACAAATGATCTTGTTTACTTATCCCGCATGGAGGAGTCGGCTGATTCCATGCAGATGATTGAGTTCCCGTTTTCCGATATCGTGAGCGAAACGGCATCCTCCTTTCAGGCGCTGGCGCAAACACAGGACAAAGTATTTGAATGCCGGATACAGCCCATGCTTTCCATAAATGGCAATGAAAAAGCCATCCGGCAGCTGGTCAACATTCTCCTTGACAATGCGCTGAAATATTCTCCGGCAGGCGGCACGGTTTCTCTTGTTGTGGAAAAACAGAGCAAAGCACTGCGGTTAACAGTTTCTAATACGACAAAATACACCATCCCACAGGAGAATTTGCATTTATTGTTTGAACGTTTTTATCGTCTGGATCCTTCCCGTAATTCCCAGACAGGCGGATATGGGATTGGACTTTCTGTGGCAAAAGCAATTGCGAATGCACATAATGGTAAGATTCAGGCTAAGACAGAAGATGGTAAATCACTGCAAATTACGGCTTCCTTCCCCATATAAAAAATTTTTATAGTTACTTTTTTACACATGATACCATTTAGCCAGCACTTTTTGTATATACCCCTGCACGCGTATCAAGATTAACGCATCAACTTTTTCTAATATACCGGCAGTGTAAGAATTGGTGCTTTTATTCTAACGCGTATATTTTTCCGTGTAAGTGTAAATACTCATCCATATAGAATATTAGTAACTGTGAAAGGACTGAACAGTTACTAATATTCTATTCGTGAAGTCAATTACTTTCCATAGAAGCTTATGATTTCCCGTTCCATTTGTTAATGTTTACCCCCATCCGGGAAGTGAGCAGCACTGCTAAAAAAGAAAGGTATGATGTAACTGTGAAGAAACTGAACAGTTACGGTATGGTGATTTATGGCATCTTATGTATCCCCGGAAATCAGAGACAAATTTGAGTCCTTGTCTATTGATTTAAAAAACTGTATTTTGGAGCGCAATGTGCGTCTCAACAATATACATGACCTTATCCATGTTTTGGAAGAAATTGTAAAAGAAGGGGAAGCCGAATAATAATTCGCTTCCCCTTCTGCCATGACATTTTAGCGTCAAATGTTCTTTCGGCCCAAAACCTGCTTGTTATTGAATACCGGTCACTTCATAACCGGCATCTGTCACTGCCTTGGTGAGCATTTCATCTGTCACGCTTTCTTCCACGGTTACAACCGCATTCTTATCCTCCAGACTGATGGTCACAGCGGTTACGCCAGCCAGTTCTTTTAATGCTTTCTCTACTCTTGCAGAGCAATGTCCGCACATCATTCCTTCAATACTCATTGTTTTTGTCATAATTTTTTCTTCCTTTCTTTTTTCTTCTATATTGCATTCGGCTTCTCTTTTGCCGGTGCTCTCTGTTTCTACACAGCATTTGTGTTCTGTTTCACTGATGCCCTCTGGTTTTTTCAGTCGCAATGTCTTAAGCCGCAGGGCGTTGCTTACTACGCAGATACTGCTCAGGCTCATGGCTGCTGCACCGAACATTGGATTCAGTTTTATCTCAAAGAACGGATATAACACACCTGCTGCCAGCGGAATTCCGATGGAGTTGTAGAAAAATGCCCAGAACAGATTCTGCTTGATATTGCGGATTACCGCTTTGCTGAGGCGAATCGCCCCCACCGCATCCAGCAGATCGTTTTTCATCAGCACGATATCTGCACTCTCGATGGCCACGTCCGTTCCGGCGCCGATAGCAATTCCCACGTCAGCGGACGCCAATGCCGGGGCATCGTTGATGCCGTCGCCTACCATGGCAACCTTGTGGCCCGCTGCTTTTAAGGCTGATATTTTTTCTTCCTTCTGGGTAGGCAGCACACCGGCAATTACCTCGTCGATGCCCACCTGTTCTTTAATAGCCTGTGCGGTCACTCCGTTATCTCCGGTGAGCATAATCACGTGAATGCCGTTTTCTCGGAACTGCTGCACTGCCTCTGCGCTGGTGGGTTTTACCACGTCTGCAACGCTGATGATTCCAAGGACGGATTTCTCATCTGCAAAAATCAGTGGTGTCTTTCCCTGCTTTGCCAGTGCCAGCATCCTGCTTCGCACCGTCTCAGACAACGGAATCTGCTTCTCTTCCAACAGCTTTTCGTTTCCTGCGTAATATAGCCGGCCCTCCAGGCGGCCTTCCACGCCCTTGCCGAAGAGTGCCGTAAAGTCTGTGACTGCTGCCAGTTCCAGCTTCTGCTCGCCACAATAATTTACAATAGCTTCCGCCAGCGGATGCTCGCTGCCCTTTTCCAGGCTTCCTGCGATGGTAAGCAGTTCCGTGTCTGTCGACATTTTACCAAAACAATCGATATCTGTAACTACCGGTTTTCCCTGGGTGATGGTGCCGGTCTTATCCAGTACCACGGTGTCGATCATATGGGCTGTCTCCAGTGCTTCGCCGGACTTGATGAGAATACCGTTTTCTGCGCCCTTGCCGGTTCCCACCATGATGGCCACCGGCGTCGCCAGCCCCAATGCGCAGGGACAGGAAATGACCAGTACCGCAATGGCGGAGGACATGGCAAACTCAAAGCTTGCGCCGGAAACCAGCCATACTGCGAAGGTTACCAGTGCAATGCCGATGACCGTGGGGACGAAGATGCCTGCAATTTTATCCGCCAGCCTTGCAATGGGGGCCTTGCTGGAGGATGCCTCCTCCACCAGACGGATAATCTGGGAAATAGTGGTGTCCTCTCCTACCTTTACTGCACGGGCCTTAATCAGTCCCGCCTTATTAATCGAAGCGGAAATCACGGTATCTCCCTCCTGCTTTTGTACCGGAATGCTCTCACCGGTGATGGCAGATTCGTCGAAGGAGGATTTTCCCTCCTCGATTATGCCATCCACCGCCACGGATTCGCCCGGACGGATGAGGAAAATGTCATCTACTGCCAATTCCGAGACGTCTAAGACCTGCTCCTGTCCATCCCGCAGTACTGTCACTGTCTTTGGTGCCAGGTTCATCAGTTTTGTGATGGCCTCGCTGGTCTTGCCCTTGGACTTGGTTTCCAGGTATTTTCCCACTGTGATCAGGGTGAGAATGGTTCCCGCGGACTCAAAATACAGGTCGTGGCGGTACTGTTCTACCAGCGCCATGTCGCCGTGGCCCAGGCCGTAACCGATACGGTAAATGGCAAAAATACCGTAAACAATTGAGGCTCCCGCACCGATGGCGATGAGACTGTCCATGTTTGGACTGCGTCTTGCCAGGGTTTTAAAGCCGTTCCGGAAGTATTTCTGGTTCACGATGAGGATGGGAACCAGAAGGAGCAGCTGGGTAAATGCATAGGTAATGGCATTTTCATTTCCATGAAACAAATGGTGTGTTACAGGTGGAATGGGCAGTCCCAGACCGTCGTATATCATGTGCCCCATGGAAACATACATAAGCGGAATCCAAAAAATGATGGAAATCATCAGGCGTTTTTTCATGTCAGCTATGTTCTTCTGCTGAAGAGAAGGTGCCGCCCCTTCCCCGCCCGGCTTATCGGTTCTCTCTCCGTTGTTTTTGCCGGAGTTTCCTGACACGACGTTTTTTTCCTTGTCGCTGCCGTTGCTTTTGGTGGTTTGGCCTGCTTTTTTTAATGCCGCACCGTAACCCGCTTTCTCCACTGCCTTAATAATGATTTCTACATTTGTTTTATCTTCATTGTATTCTACCTGCATACTATTCGTAAGCAGATTGACACTGACCTGATCTACGCCTTCCACCTTGGAAACACTTTTCTCCACATGGGAAGAGCAGGCGGAACAGCTCATTCCTGTCACGTCAAATCGTTCTTTTTTCAAATTTTCCACCTCCTAGTCTTATTTCTTTTCGTAACTGTTCAGTGCTTTCACAGTCACTTTCTTTTTACTTACCCACAATTACCGTTGCACAATCTGCCTTTCCCGGATAAAAATCTACTATTTCATCAGTTTTTTTAGCAATTCGCAAAGTTCATCTACAGATTCTTCCCTGCCATCCCGAATATCGTCGGAAACGCAGGTTTTAATATGGTGGGAGAGCAGTTCCTTGCTGAAACTACCTAGCGCCGCCTGGATTGCAGACACTTGGGTTAAGATATCCACACAGTAGCGGTCATCCTCCACCATGGCCTTTACACCCCGCACCTGCCCTTCTATACGGTTCAAACGAGTAATTAAGTCTTTTCGCTCATCCAGATTTCTCAGTTTATGCTTTATTTCATCTACATTGCAATCACAAGACATGTGCTTATCCTCCGTCCTTTTTCATATACCCCTATAGGGTATAAATAACTATAACTCTCCTCAATATATTTGTCAAGCATGACATACTCCCAATATGAGCCATTTATGTACAATGTGAGCCCCGCCTTGCTCGAAAATGCTACAAAAAATGCTCTTTCTCTCTATTCCCGGGGTCTATACAAAAAAATTACTCTCTGAGACCCTGTTTTGCTTGAAAATAGCATAAAAAATACTTTTTTCCACTATTCCCGGGGGTCTATGCAAAAAAATTACTCTCTGAGACCCCGCTTCGTCTGAAAATAAAACAGAGTTGGCAAGCTATGAATTTCTCACAGTTTGTCAACTCTATAAAAAAGTTGTTTGGAATGTTTTTCGATGGTTTTACGCG
>JAGASC010000176.1 GCA_017621905.1 Roseburia sp. | reverse complement strand
TTGTAAAAGTAAATTCCGTGTGAAAGAGTAAATTCCACTGCACTTTAAAAACCGCATATTTTTAAAGATTTTGGGAAGACAAAAGTTGTTTGCCGTGTTATAATCGCAACAAGATTTCTGGTAAATAACGAAATTTGCGCATGGCAAACAAGGCCTCATGGAAGGGTGTGTGAAAAAGTAAATTCCATCAGGCCTCGATGTAATTGTTGTTTCCAATTGCCAGGCAGCATCAGTTAATTATCAGTGATTGTATTTCAGCAGCTTAGGGGACAGGATGACATCATCCGGAGCAACATATTTAAGCTGCAAGGCCTCGAGTATTTCGGGGCCATATTTTTTTAAAGCAAGCCTATATGGTGTTTCTCCGCCGACTTCCTTTCTCGGAGCTGAGTTTACGTGGTTCATAGCTTTTCGTATGTCTGCCTGAGTATAAGGAGCAAGTACGGTTCCCTTAGGGATAATCATCCGGAGCATGGTGTGGACATTCTCAATTCCCCCTTTCTGGTTTGACCGCATCGGATCACAATAGTAGATGCTGGTGCGCTGGATACCGTCAGGAGAAGTTTCCAGCCTTACCGGGTCACCAAATTCTTCGCCTCTGTCCGTCAGGACATACGGAAATACGGAGATGAATTCATAAGAACCACCGAGGGACTTCTCATACTGGTCAAATACGAGCCTTACTGCTCCCGGAGTGCATCGATTCATAAGGTGAGCGATAAGGAGTTCTATATCGGGCACGTAGATCGTCAGGATGCACTTCAGAGAGCCCTTTGCGGACTTTACCGTGTCCATTTCGACGAACTCATTCCGTTTGAGGGAAAGAGCCTTAAAATCATCATAAGTACGATTGATAAAGACTTCACGGTTTTTGATCTGGGTTTTATGACACCCCTTTCTCGGTTTGAACCTGGTCTTGCGTTTGAGATCCACATTTCTCGCAGTAAAGACACCGGCGTCAATGTAGTTATAAATCGTTTTTACACATACATTGAGTTCCGGATGGTTCGTCACGATCATGTAGGGAGACTGGCCGTTCTCAATGAGCGGAGAGACAACCTTGTCCATCTTGCGGCAGTCAGATTTGGATAGATTGAGTCCCTGCCTCGAACGAACAAGCAGTTCCTCATACTGGCGCTGGGCGAAATGGGCATCATAATCGTACTTCGTGGCTATCGTGCACCTGTTGCGGGGTTTCTCACAGCCGTTGCAGACAAAAGGCGCTCTCTGAAGCCGGTTGCAGGTCTCGCGTTCAAAACTCTTGCAGGTCTGATTGCACTTAGAGCAGGAGCGGCAGAGCCTGTCGCAGAGGAAGAGCTTCTCACATACGTTCTTTTTCCTGCAGCGGAAGCGGTGGATGCAGAAGTTACTGGGATTATTGAAACTGCCGTGATTCCATGTATTCATGTTTCTATGAAGCCTGATCTCTTTGGAGATGGTAGTCGGATCCTTGCAAAGAAATTTAGATATCTCTTTGAAAGACAGGCCATCATTCAGTGAAGTCTCAATATAGAGTCTGTCATTCAGGGTCAGGTGCTTCTGATTACCAGGAATAAGCTTAGACATAGCGGTACCTCCTTTTTCCGCTGCCATGGCAACAAGAAAAGAGGATAACACAACGGATAGAATAGTCAAGTCAAGAGAAGAGGAGTTCGGCTCGAGAAGAAAAAAATCGAAGCAAAACGCAGAAATCTATCAATCGGATTTCCAGGAGAGCAATTAAGGGAAAGCACCAGAGTGGTGCTTCCCCGGTGCAAAAGGATACTCCGGGAGGCTGAGTCAAGCAGCTTTCGCGGCATATCCTCACGGGCCTGCCTGTATCAAGTAGAAAGGAACAACCATGCAGACGGCCCGTTCCGGTATTCCACGGTCAACTTGACGCAACCTCCGCTCCAGGTGCTTCCGGGACGCGTTAGGCGTGTGCAAGAGTTAATTCCACTTATGTAAGACTTAATTCCACCACTTTATTCGTCAGTGGAATTTAAAAATACATTTCAGGCAGAAATTTTTATTTGGAAAAGATACTTGTATGTCTGTACAGAATGAGTTATAATAGCTCTGCAATTATGATAAGTTCTTCGGGGCGGGGTGCAAATCCCCACCGGCGGTACAGTCCGCGACCTGCATGATGCAGCTGATCCGGTGCGATTCCGGAACCGACAGTATAGTCTGGATGAGAGAAGAAATGATACGGCAGTCAGATGCGTTCTGAATGTGAGTACAGCGAATACAGCCCCGGATGATTCGATCCGGGGCTTTTTTTCTGCGAAATACAGTCAGAGGGCAGCCGTATGATTCCTCTGAAAGCGGAACTTATGAGACAAAATGATATTTCAGGAGGATGAAACGATGAAAAGCAGATTGTTGACGACAAGAAATGTTGTATTTATGGGAATGTTCGGTGCTCTGGCAGCAGTGCTGATGCTGTTTGAGTTCCCGCTTCCCTTTATTGCCCCCAGCTTTTACGGTCTGGATCTGGCCGAGGTGCCGATCCTGGTGGGAAGCTTTGCTCTTGGCCCGCTGGCCGGGATGGTGATGGAGTTTGTAAAGATCCTGATTAAGCTGGTATTAAAGCCGACCAGCACCGGCTTCGTCGGTGAGTTTGCCAACATTGTGGTAGGCTGTGCCCTGGTGCTTCCGGCAGGCCTCGTCTACCGGTTTAAGAAGACCAAGAAGGGCGCTGTGGCAGGCATGATCGCAGGTACCATTACCATGTCTGTGGTCGGCGTGGTGATCAATGCGCTGGTGATGCTGCCGTTCTATTCCAACTTCATGCCGCTGGAGAACATCATTGCGGCAGGAGCGGCGATCAATCCGGCAGTCAGCAATATCTGGACCTTTGCCATCATCTGTG
>JAGASC010000175.1 GCA_017621905.1 Roseburia sp. | reverse complement strand
TGGAGAGGCTATACGGACGAAGGTGCGTTTATTTTTGCACACACTGATGGGGAGGATCATAATACAATCACTCCGATTGCCAGAAAGAGAGATGACCTTTTTGAACTTGACTTGGTGTTGCGCAATAACATTACGACAGAGGAGTGTCCTTTGGGCGTGTATCATCCGCATGAACAGTATCATCATATTAAAAAGGAAAATATCGGTCTGATTGAGGTAATGGGATTGGCAGTACTTCCGGCGAGACTGAAAGATGAGATTGAAGATATGAAGCAGGCCATTTTGATGGGACAGGATTTTGAGTGCGTGGATAGTCTGAAACAGCATGCAAAGTGGCTCGGAGAGGTCGTGGGCAGACACAGTGAGCTGGACAAGGAAAACATTGATGCGATTCTCAAAGAAGAAATCGGAAAGGTTTTTGTTGGTGTACTGGAGGATGCCGGTGTATATAAGTGCACACCAAAAGGCAGAGCTGCTTTTGACAGATTTATTGCATGTTTGTAAGAAAGAGGGAGGAAAAGAGATGAAGGAAAAGTTACTTTCAAAATTTGCAGAAATATTTGGAGATACTGACGGAGCACAGGTTTATTTTGCGCCGGGACGTGTAAATCTGATAGGGGAGCACACAGATTATAACGGTGGTCATGTTTTTCCGTGTGCGCTAACGATTGGTACCTACGGTGTAGCGAGAAAACGTGAAGATCATGTGCTTCGTTTTTATTCCATGAACTTCGAAAACCTCGGTGTCCTTACATCGAGTATTGACGATTTGAAGCCGGAAAAAGAGGCTGACTGGACCAATTATCCGAAAGGAGTTATCTGGGCATTTGGAGAAAAGGGTATGACTGTTCCGGCTGGAATGGATATTTTGCTGTTTGGAAATATTCCCAATGGATCAGGTCTTTCTTCTTCAGCGTCTGTTGAGGTGCTGACAGGTTACATTTTAAAAGACCTGTTCGGATTTAATGTAACAAATCAGGAGCTGGCACTCATTGGTCAGTATTCTGAAAACAATTTTAATGGTGTCAACTGTGGCATTATGGATCAGTTTGCCATTGCTATGGGAAAAAAGGATTGTGCGATTTTCCTGGATACCGCAGATCTGTCTTATGAGTATGCGCCCATCAGGCTGGAAGGAGCAAAGCTTGTGATCGGATGCACCAATAAAAAACGAGGATTGGGTGATTCCAAGTATAATGAGCGTCGTGCAGAATGTGAGATGGCACTTTCCGAATTGCAAAAGGAGCTCTCAATCAGCAGTCTGGGTGAACTGACGGAGGAAGAGTTTGAAGCGGCAAAGCACCTGATTGCAGACGAGGTCAGAGTCAGAAGAGCAAAGCATGCTGTCTGTGAGAATCAGAGAACGATGAAAGCTGTCGAAGCATTGAAGAATAATGATATCAAGCTGTTCGGTAAGCTGATGAATGCCAGTCATGTATCATTAAGTAAGGATTATGAGGTGACAGGAATTGAACTGGATACCATGGTGGAAGCAGCCTGGAAACAGGAAGGCGTGATTGGTGCCAGAATGACAGGCGCGGGATTTGGCGGATGTACGGTCAGCATAGTGGAGAATGACTGTGTTGATAGCTTTATCCGTAACGTTGGGAAGGAATATGAAGATAAAATCGGATATACTGCTGATTTCTATATTGTAGAGATTGGTGACGGACCGTCAAAGTTATCATAAGATGCATAGACTGATATATGATTATCTATTTGAAAAAAAGGAGGAAGTAGTGTGAAAATACTGGTTACAGGAGGAACCGGCTATATCGGTTCGCATACGTGTGTGGAACTATTAAACAAGGGGCATGAAGTTGTCATTTTTGATAATCTGTTCAATTCACAGATCGATGTGGTGGACAAAATCAAGGCGATTACGGGTAAGGATGTAAAATTCTATAAGGCGGATATGCTGGATAAGGAATCCATGAGACCTGTTTTTGCGGAAAATAAGTTTGATGCCGTCATTCATTTTGCCGGTTTGAAGGCAGTTGGAGAATCTGTACAAAAACCACTTTGGTATTACCACAATAATATTACAGGTACCTTGCAGCTTTGTGAGCTGATGAATGAGTATGGTTGCAAAAGGATCATCTTTTCTTCCTCGGCAACGGTATACGGCAGCCCGAAGACTGTACCTATCACAGAGGATTTTCCCTTAAGTACGACCAATCCGTATGGCAGCACAAAGCTGATGCTCGAACAGATTTTGTCTGATTTCTGTGTGCCGGATCCGGAGTGGAGCGTGGTTTTGCTCCGTTACTTCAATCCGATCGGGGCACATGAAAGCGGTCTGATCGGCGAGCGGCCAAACGGTATTCCGAATAATCTGATGCCTTACATCATGCAGGTTGCAGTGGGTAAGCTCCCTGAACTTGGCGTGTTTGGCAATGACTATGATACACCGGATGGAACAGGTGTAAGAGATTACATCCATGTTGTGGATCTTGCCAGGGGACATGTAAATGCAGTAGACAAGGTCACAAGCACTACCGGCGTGAATATCTATAATTTAGGAACAGGAAACGGCTATTCAGTACTGGATATCGTCAAGGCATTTGAGGCAGCTAACGGCGTTGAGATTCCCTATGTTATTAAACCTCGCCGTGCAGGTGATATCGCTACCTGCTATGCCAATCCGAAGAAGGCAAAGGAGGAACTTGGCTGGGAGGCACAGTATGACCTTGAGAGAATGTGCAAGGATTCCTGGAGATTTGCGCAGACGTTTCGGGAAGAATAGAGCAGAAGGTTTTGTGGGATAAATCCTTCTGACAGAGATGTAATGTTTTTAAAGGGTAGGGAGATATGAGAAGAAAAGGCTTTATACGATTAATATCAGTCAGCATTTTGGTAATTGTATTAGTAGCAACAGGCATCTTTTTTTTACACAGAGACACTGAAACTGTACGTGAAGAAGAAAGTAATACTCCTTACTCTGATGAAATTCTGACTATTAAAAAGGTGCCCGGATTATCTGATGACTTTATTAAGGGTGTGGATATTTCCTCTTATCTGGCAGAAACGGCCAGTGGTGTAAAGTATTATGATACTTCAGGGAATGAAGTAAACGGTGAAAACTTTATCAAGGTATTTGCCGATGCCGGAGTGAATTATATCAGACTTCGTGTCTGGAATGATCCAAAAACAGAAGATGGTAAAACATATGGCGGCGGAAATAATGATATTGAGACAGCCATAAAAATTTGTGAGTACATCAATGCATATAATAAATCTATCAGCAGAAATTCCGCAATGCCTCAGATTAAAGTGCTTTTGGATTTACAGTATTCTGATTTCTGGGCCGATCCTGACAAGCAGGCAGCGCCTAAGGCATGGGAGGATATGAGCCTTGCAGAAAGAGAAGAGGCAGTAAAAGCATTTACAAAGGACTGTATTGAAAAAGTCTCGGATTCAGGTGTTACAGTAGGTATGGTACAAATTGGAAATGAGACTAATAATGGTATTTGTGGCTACAGAACCGGCAGTGAAGGATATACGGCAATTTATAGAGCAGGGTGTGATGCGGTCAAAGAATACAACGATACAAATGGAACAAGTATCAAACGTGTTGTGCATTATACCGATCCGCAGAAAGTTGGAAGTAGTTTTGCAAAATTATTAGAAGACGGTGGAGTGGAATATGATGTCTATGCAACTTCTTATTACCCATACTGGCATGGTACGACAGAGAATCTTTATTCCATGCTAAATGATATTGCAGTTAATTATAAAGTAGAGGTAATGGTTGCTGAGACACAATATGTATATACCAATAAAGATTATGATGGCTCTGATAATCAGGCATATGAGGGAAAGGATAATATCGATCTTTCCGGATGGTCGGTCTCTGTACAGGGGCAGGCGAATGAAATCCGGGATGTCATCAATGCAGTAGCAAAAGTAGGAGATGCCGGAATTGGTGTGTTCTACTGGGAGCCAGCATGGCTTGGTGTTGGTAACGCATATAATGATGACGGAACACTTGATCAGACAAAACTTACAGCGAATAAAGAGATATGGGAAAGCTATGGTTCAGGCTGGGCAACAGATGCCGCCGCAGAATACGATCCGAGCGTTGCACAGTGGGGTGGTGGCGGCACCAATAATGAAAATGCATCCCTGTTTGATTTTACGGGTCATCCTTTACCATCTCTGAATGTTTTTAAATATGTAGATAAGGGCGCAGTAGCAGAGAAATTGTCTTATTACAACTATGAATCACTGGATGAAGTATGGGTTACAGTTGGCACTTCGAAAGAAAAACTGATTGAAAAGTTGCCGACAGAAGTTTGCTATTATATGAGCGATTTGAAGAAAGCCAGTGAACCGACAAAAATCATCTGGGATGACGAAAGTATTAGTAAAGCGGTTTCAGAAATTGCAAAGACAAGTACAATTGGACATACAATTACCGTAACAGGCAAGATTACCGTCCAGGATGATTCTGAGCAAGTAGTCAGTTGTACAATCAATGTGGACCTTGCGGAAAACAAGCTGATAAATGGCGACTTTGATACAGAACTTGGCGAGGAATGGCAAATCACAGACAAAGAAATTATCTGGCAGAGCAACGAGAATCCGAGAAACGGCAGTGCAAATGCAATTACCTTTAATTCCTACAACATTTCCGGGAAAGAAATTTATACTTCGTCTGTTTTTCAAACTGTCACAATTACAGAACCCGGTAATTATGAGGCAAGAGCCTTTTTTGAAGGTGCAGATAAGGCCGGCAGCAGAGATGGCGAATTACTTCAGATTATTGTTAAGGTAGGAGATCAGGCATATAGCTCTGACAAGGTGGTTTTGGCAGATTGGATGAACTGGCAGTGCGCAATCGTATCGGACATTAAGATTACGAACAGTATGATTGAAGCAGGCAATAATAAGGTGACAGTATGTGCGGATGTGGCGATCAAGCAGGACACATGGGGCTCCATAGATGATTTCTATCTATATAAGGTAAGTGATGTGGAGGATGATTCGCAACCGGAATAGAAACTGAAAAGGGTGTAAAAAAACCGTAAACACTGTAAATAACAAAGTGTTTACGGTTTTTATTAACAGCTTGTAGGGGAATCGAACCCCTGATTCCGCCGTGAGAGGGCGGCGTCTTAACCTCTTGACCAACAAGCCATATACAAAGGACATTCACGCGTCCTTTGCTATCTTACTAAATTATGAAAAAGAATGCAAGAACTTTTTATTAATTCATAAATAAAAATTTTTATAACTACATGTTTTTTTTAATATTACACATACTGTTACAAAAAACGAGGTGACAGTATGGCGGTAGCACACAAATCTGCAATTTCAGTTGGTCTTTTATATATTCCGGTGAGTTTATATAAAACGACAAGAGACATCAGCATATCATTTAATCAATTGTGTAAAGATTCCCATTGAAACAGATGGTAAGATTTTATTTGAGCTGGCTAAGCAGCAGGAGTTAGAAGGCGTTGTGGGAAAAAAGAAAGAGAGCTTATATCATTTTGGGAAACGCACAAATGACTGGAAAAAGATAAAGGTCATGGCTGACTATGAGGCAATTGCGATTGCATATATTCCAAAGCAGAATCATATGATTAGCTTAGTTCTTGCAAAGTATGATTCCAATAATCATCTGGTAATAACAAATCAGGTCACATTTGGGGTGAGTTTATCAAAATTAAAAGAACAGGGGATGCAAAGTTCGTCTTGTCCGTTTGAGAGAATACCGAAAGGTTTTGAGATGGCTGTTTGGATAAAACCGATGGTATGTACAGTTGCATATATGCCGACCGGAAGAGAAGAATTGAGACAAGCGGTTTTTAAAGGCATACGAAATGATAAAATGCCGGAAGAATGCAGATTGGACGATAAGAACTAATAACTAATTAATTCTTATTTAAAATAAATTTTATTTACTCATGATAACCTTTGATAATCTGATACAAATAGATGAACCATGCAAGCATATTGATACCTCCTGATATTAGTATATGCGGAAAGAAGCAAAAAGAATAAAGTATTTGTGAAATAATAATTGAGAAAAATAAAAGTATATAACAATGGATGGATTCGGTAAGTTTGCGGATTTTGTGGATTTTTAAATATTTTATATTGACATTCTTGAAAGATTAGGTGTAAACTAATCTAGGATAGTAAAAACGATGATAAAAAGTGGGCTTGCAAGTCCACTTTTTTCTATTGTTAAATAAAAACAGAGGTGAATCTATGTCAAAACGCGATACATATGAAAGCCGTACAGAAGCATTGCTTTTACCGATTATGGAAGCCAATCAATTTGAGCTGGTGGACGTGGAATATGTTAAAGAAGGAAGCAGCTGGTATTTACGGGCTTATATTGACAAAG
>JAGASC010000174.1 GCA_017621905.1 Roseburia sp. | reverse complement strand
CTTCAAAAAAGTTGCTCAAAATCGAAAATACGAGGTCAAATCAACTTGAACTGGAATTTAGTTTTTCATTTGACCTATATTTTCTATGAGACAATTTCACATTGTTTTGATTAACCATTGCATATCTGAGAGTTGTATCAATCTGCTCCTGCCCAAGAATCTTCTGCACCTGCTCAATCCGCTGTCTCCGTTTCGCTCCGGTCCGTGCAAAGATGACGTCCCCCGGACGTCATGCGCCCTTTCTCTATAGCTCTGGTTGCCATAGTTCGTGCTGTCCGTTTGCTTCCATATCAATACCATAGATTTCCTTCATCAGCCTGACAGCATCCCGGTTAATCTGAGGTTTTGTTTCTGTTCCGGCAGAAAAACTTTCAAAGACATCTCCTGCCAGATGTTTGCCAAGTGCTTCCGCAATCTGACTTCTGCAGGAATTATGAACACAGACAAATGCGACTTTCTTTTTCATTGACATCCTCCTAAACAAGTAGATACTGCAAGACATTAAAGAAATATCCAACAATGATGATTCCAACGGTACAAATCGCTATAAAGATACCAAGCAGTTTTGGTTTCATGGCCTTCTTTAACATAATCATAGAAGGAAGACTTAAGGTTGTAACTCCCATCATAAAAGAAAGGACCACTCCAAGCTTTGCTCCCTTTGCAAGCAAAGCTTCCGCAATCGGAATGCACCCAAAGATATCCGCATACATTGGTACACCTGCGATTGTTGCAAGGATAACTCCGAAAGGATTTCCATTACCAAGGAATCTAATAATCAGATCCTGTGGAATCCAGTTATGAATCAGTGCTCCAATACCTACACCTATCAAGATATATGGGAACACTTTTTTAAATGTCCCTGCCACTTGTTCCGCAGAATATTTGAAACGGTCTTTCACTGTAAGCTCTTCCTGCGGTATATCAATATGCTTTGCATTCCTGATAAACTCTTCCACCTGATTTTCAAGATGCAGTTTTTCAATCAGCATTCCACCTACTACTGCAATCACAAGCCCAAGAACAACATAACAAAACGCTACTTTCACACCAAAAACACTCATTAACAGAACAAGAGAACCCAAATCCACCATAGGCGAAGATATTAAAAAGGAAAAAGTAACTCCAAGTGGAAGCCCCGCACCTGTAAACCCAATAAAGAGTGGAATGGATGAGCAGGAGCAAAAGGGTGTTACTGTTCCAAGTAATGCCGCTATGATATTCGCGGTGATTCCATGAAATCTCCCCAGTATCTTCTTGGTTCTCTCCGGTGGAAAATAGCTTTGAATATAGCTGATAACAAATATGAGAGTGCACAGTAAAACTACAATCTTTATCACATCATAAATAAAAAACTGAATCGAACCACCTATTTTTCCAGTGATGTCAAAACCTAAAGCGGTTAATAGATTTCCAATCAAAGCACTCAGCCATTTCATACCAAGTATCTGATCCTGAATAAATGTCCACATATATATACCTCCATCTATATAGACGAACATCTATATATTTATTTTGTTTTTGCCGGTACAATATGCACCGGCTTTTTATACATTCTGTTCATTTACTTTAAGAATTTTTCAATGTCACTACTCTTAAGCACCTTGCCCATGGAAACGATTTTTTCGTCTACAATAAGTGCAGGCATACTCATAATCCCATAACTGCCAATCACAGCAAAATCTGTAATATATTCAACTTCTGCCTCAATTTTCGCATTTGCGATTGCCTCCTTTGTATTTGCGAGAAGCGTCTCGCATTTACTGCAACCACCACCTAATACCTTTACATTCATCATGATTATCATCCTCCTATTTCTTTTATGAACAACTTGTTGTACTTTCTATCTTTGCTCCACAATAGCCTTCTGAATTATGTTCGTCCGAGGCATCGCAACAACAAGTGATTGCTGCAATGTAATCCTTATACTCCTTGAACTTTTTACAGTTTATAGAATAATGCTGCCATTTCCCATCCTTATAAGAACTTACCAGACCACAATCTAAAAGAACCTTCATATGATGGGATAATGTGGGCTGTGTTACCTGTAGCTCTTCCAACAGATTACATCCACACTTTTCCCCCTGCGTAAGCATTTCTATAATCTTAAGTCTGTTTGAATCTGACATTGCTTTGCAGATATTTGCAACTTCATCTCTTGTCACTTTTATCACCTACTTTATAATGTTGACTATTGAAGGTCTGATTGCAGTTATCAGCTTATGTCTGACCTGTTTCCAACAAGCACTTCTCTATTTCCATTTGTCTTTTTCACTCAAAAATGATATGATATGAAAAAAGATTGGAGAATCCATAATGAGTTATATCAAACATCGAGCAGACGAATCGTTGGAGGATTATTTAGAGACGATTCTGATGCTGCAAAAAAGCAAGGGACAGGTTCGTTCCATAGATATCGCAAATGAAATGAATTTCACAAAACCAAGTGTCAGCGTTGCCATGAAGAACCTTCGTGAAAAAGAATACATAACGATGGACAGCACCGGATACATCACACTGACCGAAGCCGGCAGGCAACGTGCCGAAAATGTCCTGGAACGTCATACGATACTTTCAGACTGGCTGATCAGCATCGGTGTAAACAAAGAGACTGCTTTGGCTGATGCCTGTAAAGTCGAACATGATTTGAGTGAGGAAAGCTTTGAAGCAATTAAGCAAGCTCTCCGTTCCTCAAATTTTTCATCCGATAACAGTTAACTGTTTTGACCATTTGTATTGATCAGATCCTTTACAACCTCTCCTGCGATAATAAGACCTGCTACAGACGGGACAAATGCTACACTTCCGGGAATATCCCTGCGCTCCGTACATTTATGTTCTGCCCCCGGCGGGCAGACACAATTGCTTCTGCAACTGATGGACATATCTTCCAGTGGTCTGGTTGGTTTTTCTTCAGAGTATACAACCTTCAATTTCTTTACACCGCGCTTTTTCAGTTCATGCCTCATGACCTTTGCCAGCGGACACATCTTTGTCTTATAAATATCTTCCACCCTGAAAGCACTGGCATCCAGCTTGTTTCCCGCACCCATACAACTGATTACCGGCACCTGTTTCTTTTTTGCCTGCATGATAATCTCAATCTTTGCAGTAATTGTATCCACTGCATCCACAACATAATCATAGTTTTCAAAAAGAAAATCATCTGCATTCTCCGGTAGAAAGAAACACTTATGCACGGTTACTTCAGCATCAGGATTGATCTCGAGAATGCGCTCTTTCATCACATCTACCTTATATTTTCCTATCGTTTTTCTGGTAGCTATGATCTGTCTGTTGAGATTTGTCAGGCATACCTTATCATCATCAATCAGATCAAATGCCCCAACACCGCTTCGAACCAGTGCTTCACACACATAGCCACCTACACCACCTATTCCAAAGACTGCAACTCTGGATCCTTCCAGTTTATCCATCGCTTCTTTTCCTAAAAGGAGCTGTGTTCTTGAAAACTGATTTAGCATACGTTAACCTCTTTTCAATAGATCTGTTACTTCATATCCCTGATCGACAACAGCCTGCTTCAGACAATCGTCCGAAACGTCTTTCTGAAGCGTTACAACAGCGGTTCCTGTCTCATGACTGACGGAAGCCTCCGTCACACCATCAATTGCTTCCAGTGCTTTTTTTACGTGCATCTCGCAATGTCCGCACATCATGCCTTCGATTTTCAATGTCTTTTCCATGGTTTTTGTCTCCTTTTTTGTTGTGAGTTTACTCCTATTTTTAATTTTATGATCCCATTTGGAATCATGCATCCGAAAGAAATTTAAACGCAGTGCATTGGTAACTACACTAAAGCTGGACAAGCTCATGGCTGCCGCAGCAAACATTGGATTGAGCTGCCAACCCAAAATACTGATAAATGCACCCGCTGCCAACGGAATACCGATAACATTGTAAATAAATGCCCAAAACAGATTTTCGTGAATATTACGCAGAGTTGCACGGCTTAGACGTATCGCTGCAGGTACATCGGACAAGCGGCTTTTCATCAGCACCACATCTGCCGCATCAATTGCAACGTCCGCACCTGCACCTATGGCAATGCCGATATCAGCACTTGTCAGTGCCGGAGCGTCATTGATGCCATCACCGACCATAATAACCTTTCCTTTTTTCTGCATATTACGGATAACACTTTCCTTGCCATCAGGAAGCACACCGGCAATTACTTCATCCACACCTGCCTTCGCCCCGATCACTTTAGCCGTGCGTTCGTTATCACCGGTCAGCATCACCACGCGGATGCCCATATTCTGCATTTCTTTAACCGCCCGGGAGCTATCCTCCTTAATCGTATCCGCAACAGCAATAATACCCATAAGCTTGCCATCACAGGCAAAAAGCAACGGCGTTTTTCCTTCTTCCGAAAGCTGCTCTGACATTGCATTTATCTCATCAGTCACTTGAATTTGTTCACTGATAAATTTATAATTGCCACCATATAAAGCCATGCCATTAAGCATTGCCCGAATTCCATTTCCGGGCAATGCTTGGAAATTCTCAGCCTCATCTGCCGACAGCCCGTCCTGCTCAGCACGTTTCGTGATTGCTCTTGCCAGTGGATGTTCGCTTTTTTTCTCCAGTGTATAAGCAATTGCCAAAAGCTCTGTCTCACTCCTGCCATTTACCGGAATGATATCCGTAACCTCAGGCTCTCCCTGTGTAATCGTTCCGGTTTTATCCAGTGCCACAATCTGTGTTTTTCCGGTTTCCTCCAAAGATACAGCCGTCTTAAAGAGAATACCGTTTTTTGCGCCCATTCCGTTGCCTACCATGATGGCAACAGGGGTAGCAAGCCCCAACGCACAAGGACAGCTGATCACCAGTACAGAGATTCCCCGTGCCAATGCAAATCCTGTCTCCTGTCCGGCGAGAAGCCACGCAATAACCGTTATCACCGCAATTGCGATAACAGCAGGAACAAATACACCGGAAACCTTGTCTGCAACTTTTGCAATCGGTGCTTTTGTTGCAGCAGCATCACTTACCATCTGAATAATCTGTGAAAGAGTAGTGTCTTCACCGACTCTTGTAGCTTCACAGCGAATAAAGCCTGATTGATTCAGCGTTCCTGCGGAAACTGTGCTTCCTGCTGCTTTGTCAACCGGAATACTTTCACCCGTCAGAGTAGATTCATCTACTGAACTGTTTCCTTCCAAGACAATTCCGTCCACAGGGATATTTTCACCGGGACGCACAATGAAGAGATCTCCTTTTGCCACCTGCTCGATAGGCACAGTCATTTCTGCACCATCCCGCAAGACCGTAGCAGTCTCCACCGCCAGCTTCATCAGCCCCTTCAGGGCATCGGTGGTTTTTCCTTTGGAATGTGCCTCAAGCATTTTTCCCAGGGTGATCAGTGCAAGAATCGTGGCGGCAGATTCAAAGTAAAACTCGTGCATGTATGACATCACTGCATCTGCGTTGCCTTTCACCTGTGCATCAGTCATGGCAAACAGAGCAATCGTACTGTAGGCAAAAGCTGCCACAGAACCTAATGCAACCAATGCATCCATATTCGGAGCACGGTGCCACAAGCTCTTAAAGCCACTGATAAAGAACTTCTGATTAATGACCATAATTGCAACCGTTAACAAGAGCTGCAAAAGCCCCATTGCCACATGGTTGTCATCAAAAAATGGTGGCAACGGCCATCCCCACATCATATGCCCCATGGAAACATACATAAGTATTATCCAAAAGCCGAGAGAGGCAATTAACCGTTTTTTTAGCACAGGAGTTTCCCTATCCTTCAATGTATCCTCATCCGAGGATACATGTTTGGCTTGATCTTTATTTCCTTTTTTTAGTGATGCTTCATATCCTGCATCACGAACCGCCGCTATGATTTCCTCAGCAGATGCTGTTCCCTCCACGCCCATGGAATTGGTCAACAGGCTCACCGAACAGGAAGTAACTCCTTTCACACTTGATACCGCTTTTTCCACACGGGCTGAGCAG
>JAGASC010000173.1 GCA_017621905.1 Roseburia sp. | reverse complement strand
CAAGGGGTACAGTATTTGACGTCAAGAACATCTTTAAAAACGGATGAGACCGGCAATTTGAATAATCTGTATAGTACTCTTCGGTTAATAATGCAGGCAAATGATTATATCGATTCTATTTGTATATATTTTCTCAAGTCGGATGAAGTGGTGTCGGATTTGGGTATTTACTCAAAAAAAGAATATCAGGATAATGAATGTTTGGAACTGTATTCACCAGATATGCCAAACAAGGTAGTTTATCAGCCCTGCAAGAAAAATGGCAAATATCCGTATCTCTTAACCATTCTCTATCCCATTAGTGCGGATAAACAGGGGAACAAAGGGGCGGTAGTAATCAATATTGATGTGGAAGAGTTAGGAGATTATATTGGCAGTGGTCAGTATCGCAATAAAGATTATACTCCTATGTTGATTATATTGGATGAGATGAGAGAAACAATAATATATAGCGATGAATACCGTTTATTAAAGGAGGGGATAGATACGCTTGAACAATTGGATGACAGTGTAAATTGGGAAAACGATTTTTCTCAAATTTGTACATTGTGGGACAGAAGCTATGTAGTATCAGGAACTTATGTGGAAATGGATGGATTCTGGTATATATATTTTTCGTCACTACACCAATTTGAAGAGCAAAATCAAGCTACGAACCAATTGTTTGTAAAGATAATTATATTGATTGGTATTATCTGTTTACTTTTGGCGAGTCTTTTGTCTATATGGGTATATAAACCCATTCAGCGTACAATTCATGTATTGGGAGAGGTATCTATGCTTACGGAATGGGACAAAAAAGAACATATGGATGAGATGGAAGCGATACAACGCAGTATCTTATCGGCAAAAAAGAAACAGGATGATTTGAATGAACAAATACAGGAACGTATCGTCAGCTTGCATAATGCACAAATTTGTGCATTGCAGACACAGATTAATCCACATTTTTTGTACAATACATTGGAAGCAATCGGAAATGCAGCTGCCCTTCTTATGAATGGAGATAACAAAGTGACAGATATGGTATTCACTTTGGGGCGTTTGATGCGAATTAGTCTTGCCGGAGAAAATTATCTGGTGCCAATTAAGGAGGAACTGGAACATGTGAGATTGTACGTAAAGCTGATGGAATTTCGGTTTCGCGGACGTATCCGCATGCATGTGGAGATTCCAGAGGAGCTTTCTGAAGAAAGGATTGTAAAATTGACGCTGCAGCCGTTGATAGAGAATGCCATAGAGCACGGGCTGTCACGTAAGCGCAGCCAGGGTGAAATTTGGATCAAAGGTGAATTGTCGGAGAATAATATTTTGATTTCTGTAATTGATAATGGGGAAGGAATTTCAGAGGAACGGTTAAAAGTGCTACAGGAGAAAATGAAAGTATCTACCATTAGTGACAGCAAGCATATAGGGTTGCGCAATGTAAATCAGAGACTGAAATTAGTGTTTGGAGATGAATATGGCCTGTCAGTGGCGCGGACTGATGAGGGAGGGATAAAAGTGACAATCTGTTTTGCAAGAATATCAAGTTATGTGATATAGAGTTATGAGAGGCAGCATTCGCTGTCTCTTTTTTTGATAATAAAAAGTTCGCAAAGAGTACTTTCTGTTGCTGATGGTGGAAAGGGTGCGAGGCATATTTTTTCTATTGCTTACAGAAGGTGGCCTCGAGTTCGACTGTTATGTCCTCTACTTCGGTTGTTCATGCCAGTTTATAAAAGTATAATTAAGAAAAAGGTAGCAGTTCTGTTATCTGAACTGTTATGAAAAAAAGAAGTATCCGGAGACGAGTGAAAGGTGATGTGAAATGAAAGCTGGAAAGAGTGTAAATGAAAAAAGAAAGCACAAGAGCATATGGAGCTTCCTGTATAATTTAAATAGGTCAAGAGATTGACATAAAAAAATACCTCAAGTAATTTTAGATTATTACTGACCTGACCGTTGGTAAAAATCTAAAGAATACAAGAGGTATCTACAATGAATGTTAAAGCAACAAAGAAGAAAAATCAAGTAGTAAATATTTTTGAACAGCAGGAGCTTTTGAAAAAAGCGGAGGTGATCAGAGAGAATCTCACAGCTTCAACCTGGCGTGAGTTGGAGACCAACGGTAAGTTCGACAAGAATGCAAAACTCTCTTTTATCAGTGATGACATGCTTATCTTAGGATGCGATGTGGGCAGTGAAACCCACTATGTGAGAGCAATCGATACCAGAGGAAGAGAACTCAGTAAGTCCGCATTTTCGTTCAGTAATGATTCAGAGGGGTTCGAGAGCGCAAAGGAATGGGCGGTAAAAATAGCAGCTGCACATGCCAAGAATCAGATCGTCCTTGGCTTAGAGCCGACCGGACACTATTGGTTTTGTCTTGCCACATGGATGATTTCCAATGGTATCAGTGTTGTCCAGGTGAATCCTTATGCTGTAAAGCAAACAAAAGAGGTTGAAGATAACAGCCAGCTGAAGGATGACCGAAAGGATCCAAAGTTGATAGCAAATCTTGTCAAGGATGGCAACTTTGGTATGCCTTATCTTCCGGAAAAACTCTACGGAGAACTTCGTAGGTTATCCATGTTCAGGGACCAGCTGAATGAAGACAGAATCCGGTCAATCAACCGGTTACACAGGGAGATGAAGATTTATTTCCCAGAATATAAGGAAGCGTTGGGAAAAGTGGAAGGTGCATTCAGCCTGGAACTGCTAAAGCAGGCCCCGTTTCCGGAGGATATGAAAGCACTTGGTGAAGATGGAATAAGACAAATCTGGCATAATGCTAAGCTTAGAGGACGTGGCTATGGCAGGGCAGGAGAAATCCTGCAGTATGCGAAAACAAGTGTTGGAATCAAGGATGGAGCCGGTGCAGGTAAGAATGCAGTAAAGTGGTTTGTAGAAAAAATCATGGAACTGGACGCTGAACTGGCCGTCATAGAGAATGAAATCAATCAGAAATGCCGTGAGATACCGCATACGGGAAATATCCTGGAGATATCGGGAATCGGAAAAAATACGCTTTCCGGAATCCTTGCAGAGATGGGAGATATTTCAAGATTTGATGATGCAAAAGAAATACAAAAGCTGAGTGGATTAGGGCTGGTAGCATGCAGCTCCGGCAAACATAAAGGAGAAACCAAAATAAGTCATAGAGGACGCAAAAAGCTTAGATACTGGTTGTTCCAAGCGGCAAAGTCAGCAGTAGCACATGCGGAGGAATTCAAAGAACTCCATGTTTACTATACGACACGAGCCGATAATCCGCTAAAAAAGATGCAGTCGCTGATAGTGATTGCCTGCAAACTCCTAAGGATTATTTTCACAATCCTAAAGACGGGAACAGTCTATGATCCGAAAAAGATGTTGATGGACATCAGACGACCAGAAAAACAGGAAGCGATTGCAGCATAACAAAGAATCAAGCAATAAAACTGATTCGTCCAGAACTCTGCCGGATTCCAGAGGGATCTGAGATCGGGCAGGGTTCTGGAAAGTAACCCGATAACGATGGAGTGCGAAAGGTACTGCATCAGCACAATGACCAGCAGGTTGAGGCAGAGGGGAAGCGTCCACGGAATAACCGTCCCTTGTGGAAACAGCAGGTCAGTAAAATCGAAATAAAAACAAGAGCTGTAGCTTGCGGTAGTTTATTCCGTAGGGCATGACCCTGTTAGAAAGCTTGGCAAGCACTCGGTGTATGGACAGGTGGGACGAAGGAAGTTGGGACACGATCCCTATAGGCACGGAAGGTTCACCATCATAGTTAGCAGAGGATTTATAGCCTTTATAAAGCCAAACAAACGGATGCTTTATAAACTGTACCCTCATTTAGCTATTCAGTACAAGATACAATGACTGTCATACACTTTTGGCTCTGTTTTATGAGGTAACTATTTAAAGAAAAGCCTGAAAAATCAATGATTTAGGGCTTGACATTATAGGAAGGAAATAGTTACTATGAAAGAAGTACATTTGATTTGTAATGCACATCTAGATCCGATCTGGCAGTGGGAGTGGGAAGAGGGAGCAGCGGCCGCGCTTTCTACCTTCCGTTCTGCGGCGGATCTGGCAGACGAATTCGACTACATATTTTGCCACAATGAGGTGACTCTGTATAAATATATCGAGGAGTACGCCCCGACATTGTTTGCCCGCATCAAGGAGCTGATTCGCATTGGAAAATGGCATATCATGGGCGGTTGGTATCTGCAGCCGGACTGCAACATGCCACAGGGTGAGAGCTTTGTAAGACAGATTCTGACGGGCAGACAGTATTTCATGGAAAAATTTGGCCGGTGGTCGACCACGGCCATTAATTTTGACCCCTTCGGGCATACCAGAGGCCTGGTACAGATCATGAACAAATGTGGTCAGGACAGTTATATTCTATGCCGTACCGGAGATGACCCGATTCCGGCAGAACAGTTCCTGTGGGAAGGCTTCGATGGCAGCAGAGTAAAGGTTAATGCCGCTCGCGACAGCTATTCTTCCCCATTGGGAAAAGCAGCGAATATTATTCGCGCGAGAGCAGAGAAGAAAGCAGAGGATGTGGTTTGCATTCTGTGGGGCGTAGGAAACCATGGTGGCGGTCCTTCCAGAAAAGATCTGGCGGATATTGAAAAATTAATGGAGGAAGGTTCCATGGAAATCCTTCACTCCACACCGGAAAACTTTTTCGCAAAAATAGATCCGAAGCTGGTGCATGACAAATCCCTCCACATCAGTATGCCGGGCTGTTATACCAGTATGAACCTGATAAAATCCAGACATGCAGAGTTGGAAAATACCTTATACATGGTAGAAAAGCTTTGCTCCGTTGCAGCGATGCGGGGGTTGATCGAGTACCCTATGGCGGAACTGGACGAGGTGGTAGAGGACCTCTTGAACTGCGAATTTCATGATGTACTGCCGGGCAGCTCCGTTCGCGCCGGTGAGGAAAATGGTCTCCGGCTTATCGACCATGGCCTGCAGATTTTAAATCGCCTGCGCGCCAGGGCTTACTTTGCCTTGACCGCAATGGAACCAAAGGCAGCGGAAGGCGAATATCCAATCCTTGTATTAAATCCCAATCCCTACCCATGGGAGACAGAAATCGCCTGTGAGTTGACACTGGCAGACCAGAACTGGTCCGATACAACAGCAAGCTACGCAAAAGTGCTGGACGAAAACGGAAACGAGGTTTTGTCTCAGATGGTAAAAGAGGAAAGTAACCTCAATCTGGACTGGAGAAAACGTATTTTATTCCGTGCAGAAGTAAAGCCGCTGTCCCTGACGCGCTTCTCCATCTATGTGGATGTGAAGGACAAAAAGGAAAAGAAATACGAATCTGGAAAGAATATCGTGGCAGACCTTCCGGAAATAGGCAAGTACGTGGAAATCGACGGAAAAACAGGATTGCTTCGTTCCTATAGGCTTTGGGGAAAAGAGTACATTGGCCAGAACAGCGGAGGCGCATTTCGTCCTGTATTCTATCAGGATAACCCGGATCCATGGGCGATGGGAAATTTCCAGCTGAGCGGCATGGGCACCGACCCGACTCCATTTTTGCTGATGGAACATCCGGACGGACCTTTTGAAGGGATGAAGTCGCTGCAGGTCATTGAGGACGGCGATATTTATCTGGGCGTGGAATGTTTCTTCCAGTGCGAGAATACCAGAATACGTGTGGAGTATGACATTTATAAGAGCAATCCAGCTGTGGATGTGAAAGTGGATGTGTTCATGAATGACATGAACCGAATTTTAAAGCTGGCTGTTCCGGTAGCCGCACAGGGAGAATATATCGGACAGAGCGCCTTTGGAACAGAAGAATTATATATGAACGGAAGAGAGTGTATCGCACAGCGTTTTGTGGCAATGCGGGAGAATGAGCAGGAAAACTGTCTGGCCTTGTTCAATCGCGGAACTTACGGCTCATCTTGGAAGGATGGCGTAATCTCCATGTCTTTGTTACGCGGTGCTACCTACTGTGCGCACCCAATCAAAGACCGCCCTATTATTCCTATCGATCGATTTGTGAAAAAAATCGATATGGGAGAGCGCAATTTTGTATTCCGCCTGACTGCTGCACCGGAAAAGGCCTTGGAACGTCTGTCGGCAGAATTTAATATGCCGCCGTATGCATGTAATGTATTCCCGGTAGATACGGATATAAACGCACCAAAATTTTCACTGAACATCAGTGATCCGGATATTGTGCTTGTCACGATGAAAAAATCAGCGAAAAAATCCGGTTATGTATTGCGTCTGCTGAATAATTATCACGAGGCCTGTGAGGTTACGGTAAACTGTTGCGGCGCGGACATTACACTGTCTTTTGGAAAATATGAAGTAAAAACAGTACTGTATGATGGAAACGCACTGACAGAATCAGCAGAATTAAGCATTTAGTTGCAGTTTTGGCACACGGGCTTATAAAAGGAAGTTTGTTCATTAAATTTCGGTGTTGCAGTTCTATATATGAAAAATCTGTTGAGAACTTCACAGGATAATAAAAGAGAGATTTGCAGCAAACAAACATCATATGAATTCTGTAGAATATCAAAAAGAGGGTTTCACAGGGGAAAATTCTCTGTGAAACCCACCAAAATGTCGTATGAGCCAGCCTCAGAAAATTCAGCTGAGCCTCTTCTTGTTCCTTTTTTAATTGCCGGACCGTTTCTAACGGCAGTCCAATTCACGCGGCGATTGTCTGCTTATCCGGTAAATCCAGAAGCTTTCTGGCATTTTCTAACTTAGTGTCGCTCGTTCTTTTATCTAACAACTTACGTCCTAATCTTGTCCTGATAATATCCTCCATAATCTCATCCAAATCCATAGACTCTAAAAATTTGTTTGCCATAGCATAAATCACCGCCTCAATCTTTCTAATCTCTTCCGGTGGTACATCAGTGGCCTGGCGCATAATCGCATATGCAGCTCTAAAAATATTGTTTTTCTAATCATTCCTTGTGGTAAATTCCTCCGATAAGGGAGAAGATAAAACGCGATATTGGAATTAGAAAATAGAGCAAAATGGCTTCTCTGGTATAGAACCGTCGTCTGTAAGAGTAAGCCTACTATGTGAAGAGAATAATGTCAAGAAAAAGGGGAAAACTTTGGCATTATGTTCAAAAATAGCTGTGGGAAAATGATTTCATTTTTGTAAGAGGTGCTGAATTTTTTAAGCCCTTGTAACTTTTATCATGTTGATAAATGTCCCGAATGTAATGGAATAAAGAGAACCACCTGCTATTCCTGTACGACTTTCAGGTCCATTACAGCAATAACATGAGCAAGAAAGATCTGAGACTCTGTAGAAATCGCCAGAAAATGGCAGGTGGTTTCCGAACATCATCCTTTTTTGTTGAAAAACATTCAAATCGTGGTATAATGATAATGGCTTCAGTAGTCAGAAACTATTCCGTTTGCATTAATATGATATACTGTTGCCCCGACAGTATAAAAGAGAAAAAGTAAAATCTTCCCCCCAGGCGGCATGCAGAAAATTTTCTGCCAAAACAAAAGAAGGAAAACAATATGGGGGAAAGAGACATAACAGAAAAAACACTTGCCGATTATAATGACGTTTTTGCTGACATTGTAAACGTCCTTGCATTTGAAGGCAAGTTAAAAATGGATCCTAAGGATTTATGCAGCACGTCAGTACATTCGCAATATAAGGCTGACGATAATAAACTTCATGAAGAAGAACGCGATGTGGTAAAATACTGGAAAAAATACAGAACCAACATCGCATTGTGCGGGCTGGAAAACCAGACAAAAATAGAGCGGAATATGCCATTTCGGATCATTGGTTATGATGGTGCCGCATACCGTTCCCAGCTTTTAAAGAAGCGCAAAAAGATTGTGCCTGTGACAACATTTGTATTGTACTTTGGCACAAAGAGGCGTTGGAAAAAGCCGCGTTCTATTAAGGAATTAATGGATATTCCAGAGGAATTAGAGCCATATGTAAATGATTACAAGATAAACGTATTCGAAATCGCATGGCTGACAGAGAAGCAGCTGAAGATGTTTCGGAGTGATTTCGGGATTGTGGCAAATTTTTTTGTGCAAAAGAGAAAAAATCCGAACTATGTACCGAATGACACAAGAACCATTGAGCATGTGGATGAAGTGTTGAAGTTGTTGTCCGTAATGACCGGTGATGAGCGGTATATTGAACTGCGGGATAGGAAGAAAGGAAAGGTGACTAATATGTGTGAGGTGATACAGCACGTTATGGATATGGGGAGAACAGAAGGAACACGTGAGGGTGAGAATCGTCTTGGTCAGTTGATTACAAAGCTTTTGGAAGCAGGAAGAAATTCTGATGTAGAGATCGTGGCGAAGGATGAGGAAGCAAGAAAACGATTTTATAAAGAATTCGGAATTACCGATTAGTGGGGAGCGGCAAATTTACGCATATTCAGAAAAATCCTGATGTTGCAAATTGCTATGATGATATTAGATTAATGATAATCAAAGTTTTTGAGGGCTTTTCGTGAGGGTCTGGTTTGAGGGGCTGAACCGTTTCTAACGGCAGCCCAATTCACGCGGCGATTGTCTGCTTATCCAGTAAATCCAGAAGCTTTCTGGCATTTTCTAACTTAGTGTCGCTCGTTCTTTTATCTAACAACTTACGTCCTAATCTTGTCCTGATAATATCCTCCATAATCTCATCCAAATCCATAGACTCTAAAAATTTGTCTGCCATAGCATAAATCACCGCCTCAATCTTTCTAATCTCTTCCGGTGGTACATCAGTGGCCTGGCGCATAATCGCATATGCAGCTCTAAAAACATTGTTTTTCTAATCATTCTTTGTGGTAAATTCCTCCGATAGGGAGAAGATAAAACGCGATATTGGAATTAGAAAATAGAGCAAAAGGGCTTCTCTGATATAGAACCGTCGTCTGTAAAAGCAAGCCTACTATGTGAAAAGAATAATGTCAAGAAAAATTTCAGTGGAAACCGTCTAATGGACACCGAAAAAAGTATGCTGCTATAAGCTACATGTGATATAATACATAGAAGTTACCAGGAAATTTTTGAAAGGAAAAAGGCTGGAAAATTGCCAAGTTCAATATGATTATGAAAAAGACCAAGTTATACCAAATAACAGAAACAAGCAAGTATATGATGTCTTTTGTGCTTATCACAAAAGCAGATAATGCGATTGTGATTGATGGCGGACGTCCGGAAGATATGCCGCTTTTGAAAAAGTATATAGATGGGAGGCACATTTCTGCGTGGATACTTACCCATCCGCACGAAGATCATATAGGTGGCTTCGTTGATGAAATGCAAAAAAATGCAGGAGCAGATTTTGATATAGAAAGGGTATATTATAATTTTCCTCCATATGAAATCATAAATAATCATAATGTTCCTGATTACGATTACTATAAAACAGAACTAAATGAAATTTTACCGGAGTTTCTTGCTATCGAACCAAAACTAAAGGACAAAGCCCATATAACATATCAGGGAGAATCCGTTTGTATTGACGAGTGTAAAATTGATTTTATATATTCTTATCATGAAGGATTGACATCGAATCCTATGAACGATTCTTCTTTGGTATTTAAAATTACAACACCCAACAAATCCGTATTATTTTTAGGAGATTTAGGACCGGATGGTGGGGATTTGCTCTTTCGCGAATCAAGACATCTTCTGAAGTCCGATATCGTGCAGATGGCCCATCATGGTCATATGAATGTGGGACTGGAGGTTTATGCAGAAATAGCACCGGAAGCATGCCTCTGGTGTTGCCCGGATTGGCTTTACAATGAGCCGGAGGAACCGAAATACTTAGCCAACCGGAAAAAACTTTTTGAAGCAGGAAGAATACGTATGTATGGTACTGCTTTAACACGAAAATGGATGGACATGCTTGGTGTAAGACAGCACTATGTTACAAAAGATGGTACAAATTGTATAGAACTATAAGCCTTAGAGTGGCAATAAACTTTTTTATGGAGGAAGATAGGTATGTTTACCGATATTACAGGAAAAAAAAGACTAAAAATAGGGCTTCACACACATACTACCCGTTCCGATGGCAGCAAGCTGCCTGAAGAAGCAATTCAGCTGTATGCGTCTGCAGGCTATGATGCTATAGCACTCACAGATCATTGGAAGTATGGAGAGTCATATAAAGCGTTAGGGTTAGCGGTCATTTCAGGATGTGAATATGACGTAACGGGCTTTCAGCCTGGAAGTAACGTGAAAGAAACGTTCCATATTGTGGGAATCGGAATGACACGCGATCCTGAAATCCCTCGTGAGCTTACGAAGGATGACAGCAAATTTATCCATGAACGGGTAAAACTTATTGTCCGTATGATTCGTGAGGTGGATGGAATAGCTGTGCTGGCACATCCGGCGTGGAGTTTGAATACTCCGGAGCAAATTTTATCCGCAGGAGATTTTGATGCTGTAGAAATTTACAATTCAGTGTCGGAGTGGGGCATGTCGGATCGTCCCTATTCAGGTCTGATTGTTGATATGCTTGCCACTTGCGGAATGACACTGCCTTTGCTGGCGACAGACGATACCCACTATTATAACGGCGATGAGTGCAGGGGAATGGTCATGTTAGAGGCGGATGCAGCAGAGGAATTGGGAATGGTTGGTGCCATTCGTAGTGGAAGGTTTTATGCAACGCAGGGGCCGGAAATTCATCTTGAAAGAATAGCTCCGGATAAAGTCAAACTAAGTTGTTCTCCGGTGGAAAAAATTGTCTTTTTCTCTAATTTGCAGTGGGCTTCAGGACGTGTACTTCGTGGCAAACACTTGACGGAGGCCATCTACATATTGAAAACGAATCAGCAGGAAAGTTTTGTTCGTGCAGAAGTAACGGATGAGAATGGATTGGTGGGATGGAGTAATATTATTGTTGTATAAGGCCAACTGAAAAAGTAAATTCTACCTTGTAAAGATAAAAGAAAGGTAAAAGACAGATATAAGTGCACCAAATAAAGTATTGATAAATTATTAACGCAGTGCTATACTTTCCTATGGCGATATCGCATCCACCGAACCCGGGGATGACAGAGACGCCTGAAACCATCTATAAGAAAGAGAGGAAAAGACTATGAACAAGTCGAAATTTTCCACAAAGTATCTTGTGGAACTGGCACTATTAGTTGCCATCATCTTACTCATGGCTTTTACCCCGATTGGCTACATCAAAACAGCAGGCTTAGAAATTACGCTGATTGTTGTACCGGTGGCGGTAGGAGCAGTAACAATGGGACCGGCAGCCGGAGCAATCTTAGGCGGCGTATTCGGTGTCACCAGCTACATACAGTGCTTCGGTATGAGCGCCTTCGGAACCTTACTGATGGGCGTAAATCCATTCCTGACCTTCCTGGTATGCGTGCCCACCCGTATCTTAGAGGGCTGGCTCACCGGACTGATCTACCAGGGACTTCGGAAGACCAAACTCCATTCCGGTGTATCCGTGACCATCGCGAACCTGTGCTGCCCACTCTTAAATACCACATTTTTTATGGGCACATTGGTAACACTGTTTGCAGGAACCATGCGTGAACAGTTTGGCATGACGAAGGTACTTCCCTTCATCGCGGCCTTCGTGGGTGTAAACGGACTGGTGGAAGCAGCGGTATGTTTTGTGGTCGGAGCCGGAATCTGCGGCGCGCTGAAAAAAGCACTGCGTTATCATTAAATTTTAAGGAAATTAGGAGAATTTCAAATGCCGGAAAATAGCACATGCAGCGGAGCATCCACCTGCAGCAAAGAAAGCTGTGAAGGATGTCCCAGCAATAAAAAAGGAAACGGAATCGCAAAGGAGCCCATGAATGCGGCATCCAACATTAAAAAAGTAATCGGCGTAGTCAGCGGAAAGGGCGGCGTAGGCAAATCTTTCGTCACAGCATCCCTGGCAAATGCCATGAACAAAGCAGGCTACAAAGTAGGTATCCTGGATGCAGACATCACCGGCCCGTCCATCCCGAAAATGTTCGGAATCCACGGTCAGGTCTACGGCATCGACGAGGGCATGGTCCCCATGGAGTCTGAAAACGGCATGAAAGTCATGTCCATCAACCTGCTCTTAGACGACGAAGAAGCGCCGGTCATCTGGCGTGGCCCGGTCATCGCAGGCGTGGTGAAGCAGTTCTGGAACGAGACCGTCTGGGGCGATATCGACTACCTTTTCGTAGATATGCCGCCGGGAACCGGTGACGTACCGTTGACCGTATTCCAGTCCCTTCCGGTGGACGGCGTGGTCATCGTGACCTCTCCACAGGAACTGGTACAGATGATCGTAAAGAAAGCCTACAACATGGCTGACATGATGAACGTGCCGGTCTTAGGCCTGGTAGAAAACTTCAGCTATTTAAAATGCCCGGACTGCGGCAAAGAGATTAAACTCTTTGGCGAGAGCCACATCGATGAAGTGGCAGCAGAACTGGGACTTCCGGTATTTGGCAAGCTTCCGTTAGACCCTGCATATGCCGAAAAAGCGGACACCGGCGAATTCGACCTGGTGGAAAATCCGTACTTGGATACAGCAGTGGAGACATTGAAAAAACTTTAAGGTAATGTAACAATTCATTACCTCACAAAATAATTACCACTTACATCAAAAAACAAACCTCTTGGTGAAAATCTATT
>JAGASC010000172.1 GCA_017621905.1 Roseburia sp. | reverse complement strand
GAGCTGCCCTGTATTATCCGAATCCCTCGTAATATGCTGGAATCCGCCTTCCTTCGTCCTGGGCAGCTCCTGCAACGCATAATCAAGCCATTCGTTACATAACATCCAAAAGGCTTCATCACCGGTCTCCTCGTACAAATAGGTCAGTGTCAGCATCGGACACATGGTATTAATATTCTTTTTCGGCAATCCCTCTTTCATATGATCCCGAAACCAGCTTAGCAGATAATCCAGGATTTCCTGCTTTTTCATATCACGATACAAATGATACAGACCAAACAATGCCACACCCTGATACCAGTCCCATTCTTCCATATAATTGTTACATCCTTCCGTTGGATGCATAATTCCTTCTACCAGTTTATCGATCAGCAACTGATAACGCTCTTTCGCTTTCATATATATTTCTCCCATTCGCTCTTTTCTGTCACAACAATCCCGTATCTTCACTTTTCTTACTGTTTTCTCATATACGAACCAGCAATGTAACGATTTCAAAAGCTTTCAGTCTCAATTCAATGATACCATCTTCCACTGTAAGTGCCTCTTCCATATCCTCTAACATATTTGTCCGGTACACTTCCTTAAAACCACAATGAAGCTTCAGCTTTGCCTGTGCCTCACAGCCTTCACATTCATAGAGACGAAGCACAAATGCGTGTTCCTCTCTTCTCGCAGGCTTAACTGTCTCGCACAACACATGCTCATTGTCCACTTCCAACAGCATTTTTGATTCTTGCATTCTACCAGAAACCGCATACGTAGGCACATTAAGCTCATATGCCGGATAAATAACCTCAGGTGCATTAAAACCACTATTGTGCGGCAACAGCGAATATGTCATCTCATGCAGACCAGCATCACCGCTGTAATCCGGTTCGGTTCCTCCCCTGTGCAGTGACAGACACAGGTTGCAATTGTACTGGCTGATACCGTATTTGCAATCACTCAGCAACGCAACACCATAACGATTTTCCGAAATATCAGTCCACTTATGCATACACACCTCGAACTTCGCAAGGTCATAGCTATTACTCTTATGCGTCGGTCGCAACACATGCCCGTACTGGATCTCATTTCTTGCTTCCCTGCTACGTAGCTTCAAATCAAAGCCTGCTTTCAAAAGCAGATGCTTACTGTTCCAATCAATCAGTGTATGGAAATCCACCCTAGGCGAATCCGCATAGAACACCACATCCTGATACAATTCTGTACCGGATGCAATCACATACTTACTCCGGAGTCTCAGTTCTACCACACCATCGGAAACGACCTCTCTCCCCTTAAAACCATATACCGGTTTCAGATTCGCCATGGTATCCGATTCAATATTCCAGTTATCCCATTTTTCAGGGCAATCTTCTGCCACTAAAAATACATTTAACGGCAGCGCACCATCTTTCTTTAACTCTCTGCCGGCTGTCTTATCCACAAAAGAGTCCATATAACCATTCTCATCAAAGATAACCCGTGCAAAAGGCGTTTCCACTATTTTCCCATCATAATAGAATGGGGATGGACTGCATACTCTGTCCTTTTCCTCCTGTTCGCTCCGTTCCAGAACAACCTGCGAGAAAGCAGGAATTGTTACACCACCTACTGCCACCAATTTTCTTCCCAGCAAATCCTCATAGTTCTGAATCGGATACCCCTTTACTCCATCCACCTTTTCCAACACAAGCACATCATGTCTCTCAAACGGAAGTGTATTAAATACCGTGATAGCATTCGCATCCGTTGTCACAAGTGCTTTTGCCCGCTCTTCGATCGTCCGGGTAAAACAGTCCATATTCTGCACCATTTCTTTTTCACTGGTCTCATAGACACTTCGAATTGCTGTTCCGGGAATAATATCATGAAACTGATTCATCAGTACATTTTTGTAACACTCTGTATATTCTTCGCTAAGCGGTATTCCGGATAATACACTGAAATACTCAGCATTACGCGCTGCAAATTCTGCTTGTCTCATTGTACGTTTCACTTCATGCATCTGGGTAAGTGTACCTCTATGATATGCATAATACAGTTCTTCATCCACAATCGGAAGCCGATTGCCATATAGCTGCTCTGCTTCTTCCATGAACTCTGTGGGGGTCATATATTCTGCACTCGGCATACCGGCACAGGATACTGCACGTCGCAACGATTCGAGACTTCCTGCCGTTGGACCACCGCCGCCGTCTCCTTTGCCAAATGCCAGCAGATGCATATCACAGCTGTCCTTATGAATCAGACCCGCTACTGCGGAATGTACAGACTGACAATCACCAACAATTCCGCCGACAAAAAAATGACAAAGCACCTCCGACGCATCAATTCCCCTCCACCAAAAAGTCTCAAACGAAGGCGGATTTAATTCCACACCATATAACTTTTGCGTAAAAAAGTACTTTATTCCGCATCCCTTCATAATCTGTGGAATATTCGCATTATAACCGAAGGTATCCGGCAGCCAGAAGCTATCCGAAGTATAGCCATAATTCTCCCTTGTAAATGTCTGCCCCTCTAAAAACTGGCGAATCATCGATTCGCCGGATGGTATATTACAGTCACATTCCACATAAACACCACCATTTGGCACATATCTTCCCGTCAAGACCTCTGCCTTCATCTCCTCAAACACGGCCGGGTAATATTTTTTCATCCACTCCCCGTGAATCGCTGAAGATTGCAGAAAACGATATTCCGGATACTGGTGCATCAGCGAAAGCGCATTTGAAAAAGTACGGGCACATTTGCGGATGGTTTCTTTGTATTCCCACAACCAGGCTGTATCCATATGGCTATGTCCGATTAGACCTACACGCCCAAAAATACGATTTCCTTTTTCACGAAAAATAGGACGCGAAATTGCAAGCGCCTTTCGGATTCCTTCTATCCACACAGCTTTCTCATAATGCTGCGGACACTGCACAACAACAGCACTGATATCATCCAACGCTCTTATCGCTTGATATTTCATCATATTGCAGTATTCCAGATTTTTGTTCAGGGAAATGAGTTCATACATATCATATACAAACTCCTTAACCTCCTCATCCAAAACACAAATATCCACTCCACGGTAAGTCGCCGCTACATACGGCGCGCTCTCCTCTGTCGGAGGGTTACAGACCTCATCCGTAAACCGACTTTCGCCGCCCGGAAAATGTCCGGCATAGCACTCGAAGGCCAGCTCGTAGACATTGCCGGGCTGTGCATCTACACAAATGAGCTGCGCAGAATGCGTTCCGCCCGTACAATCCATATTTTTCCAACTGAAAATTCCAGATGGTTTTCCGTTTATCCAGAACATTTCTTCCCAGCCATCAGCATGCGATAAAGCATATACCTTCTTTCCTGCTGCACATTCCGGTATCACAATCCTACCTACCACCCAAAGATTTTTGTCAAATCCTCCCCAGTCAAGACCATCTACTAACGGCTGCAGACCGTCTGAGGGCGGCCGACGCAAATGCTCTTTTGTAATAAGGAAACGCGTCTCAGAAAGAGAACTGACTTTTTCATACATCAGCTCTTCATAGTGCTTTGTAACCATTGCAAGCTTATTAATGGTCTGTTGTTTCAAATTTTCATCATACATCGTCACTCTCTCCTTAACGGATCATACATATAATATAACCACAGTCTTCTTTCTTCTGTATTGCATAAGTATAACACAAAAAACTTTTTTTCTACATCTTCCGAAAGGTACATATAGCAAACATGCATTTCTTTTGTGTAAAACATACAAAAACCCCTGTTTAAGAATCTCCCTCTTCCCCCAACAAGGAACGAATTCGCAGCATGTGCG
>JAGASC010000171.1 GCA_017621905.1 Roseburia sp. | reverse complement strand
GATTGTCGCAACGATTCAGAAGGAACAGAACGAGATCATCCGAAAGAGTCCGTATCACAACTGTCTGGTGCAGGGCGTTGCCGGTTCCGGTAAGACAACGGTGGCCATGCATCGTATTTCTTACATTTTGTACAATTATGCAGAACGGTTCCGGCCAGAGGATTTTTATATTGTGGGAAGCAACCGGATTTTACTGAATTATATCACCGGAGTGCTGCCGGATCTGGATGTCTATGGTGTGCGGCAGATGACGATGGAGCAGTTGTTTGTCCGTCTTTTGTACGAGGATTGGGATGAGAAAAAATACAGCATCAAAAGTACAGATACTGCCGGGAAAAAGAATATTGTAAAAGGCAGACTTTCCTGGTTCCGGGAGCTGGAAAAATTCTGCAATGAGCTGGAATGGAATACCATTTTAAGAGAATCGATTTACCTGAATCCGAAGCAGTTCGTGGAAGGTTTTGTAGACGGTAAGCCAGGTGTTCATGACAGAACAGGCGGGAAACCGGTCAATCCCAGGGATTTGGTGCTCCTCATGGATGGCAGTTCCGTAGAGAGTTATATCCGGCAGAATCCGACCATTTCTATACAGAGCAAGATTGATATGTTAAATGAACGGCTTCGGACCAAGATTTTAAATGAATTTCTGTCAAAAGGCATCAAATACACAGAGGCAGAGCGAAAAGCCATATTAAAGGCTTATCAGGGCAGGTATGGCGGCAATGTCTGGAAAAAGTCTATTTTTGTCATGTATGAGGAGTTCTTAAAAGTGCAGATGGCCAAAGGGCATGACGTGGATGTTCCGGATACCGCATTTGATGTATACGATCTGGCAGCGCTGGCCTATCTGTACAAGCGGGTAAAAGAGACAGAGGTGATCAGCGAGGCCCATCACATTGTCATCGATGAAGCCCAGGATTTTGGCATGATGGCCTATAGTGTGCTGAAATTCTGCATCAAAGACTGCACCTACACCATTATGGGAGATGTGTCCCAGAATATTCATTTTGGCTATGGACTAAATGATTGGGAAGAATTAAAAGAATTGTACTTAAAGGACAGCAGAGCCAGCTTCGGTATCTTAAAAAAGAGTTACCGAAACACCGTGGAAATATCAGATTTTGCCACCAGAATCCTTCATCACGGAAGGTTTGCTTCCTATCCGGTGGAGCCCATTATCCGCCATGGAAATGCGCCGCAGGTAGCAGCCGTAAAAAATCGCGGCGAACTTATGAAAAAAGCAGCTGAAATTTGTAGAGAGTGGCAGCAGAAAGGACTTGGGACAATCGCAGTCATCTGCCGGAATACAGAAAGTGCAAGGAAAACGGCAGGAGAACTGGGGCAGCTGGTAGAAGTGATGGAGAGCAATTTGGAGACGGCAGAGTTTGGAAACGGAATTATGGTGCTGCCGGTGGAATTTACAAAAGGACTGGAGTTTGATGCCGTACTGATTCTGGACCCCACCCGGGAAGAATATCCGGTGGATGACGGTCATGCCAAGCTTCTCTATGTGGCGGCCACCCGTGCCCTTCATGAACTGTGCGTGCTGCACACCGGTGACCTGACCGGATTGATTGCGGACCCGGTGCCGGAAGGAGCAGCGAAGGTCATTGAGGATGTGCCGAAGCAGGGAATAAAGGTGAGAAAAAAGGTGCAGGGGACTGCTGGTACAAAGTCGGAATCTGGGGATAGAGACAAAGAAAAGCGATTGGAAGTCGGAAGTGAAACAGCGCAAGCAAAGGCTGAGAATGAGGTAAAACTACCGGAGACCAGGACACGGCCAAGGCCAAAAGAAAACGCGGTAGAGATTAGGCGAGCAGAAATCGGGATCGCAAAAGGAAAAGAAAAATCGGTAATATTGCCGGAAGTGGCCAGAGAAAAACCTGAAAATCCATTCGGAAGTATGCCTTCCACAGAGCTTTTGCGTCCGGCAGGACATGCAAAAACAGACCAGGCAGTACGCTGGGTAACAAAGCAGACGGATGGCCTGTATCTGCATAGCTCGTATGGTGTCTTGCGACTCAGTCCCATTGCCGGTAAAATTATCCGGGTCACGTTCGCAAAAGGCAGCCAGCTTCCGGGCACAACACATCCGAACATTTCCGTCGGGGGCCCGTTTCGGGAATGGATGTACCGGGAGTCCGGTAAGCTTTTGGAAATGAAGACATCGGATATTTATCTGCAGGTGGACAAGGGAACAGGAACCATTCAATATATGACAAGGGACAAGCAGCCTCTGCTTGCAGAACGCAGTAGGGAAAGCCGGCTTCTGGAGAAAACACCGCAGGGAGTGCCGCGGGCCAGACTTTATCTGGATTGGCCTAAGAAGGAAAAACTTAACGCGCTGGGCGCAGGGACTAAGGCGGAACTTTCCTTAACGGGTGCCGCTCGCTATATTTCTCATATAGGCAGGGTGGATAAATTGCCCATGGTCATTTCCGACAAAGGCTATGCCCTGCTGGTGGCTGCGGATGGTCCTGTTTTCTGCTGCGATATTCCGACTTATGGAAACCACCTCTGTGTGGAAAATGCAGAATTGCTGGATTACTATTTTATTATAGGAAAGGACACAAGCGAATTTGTTTCAACCTATAATTGGCTGTGTGGAAAGCGTTGATATAGAAATTTACGATTTGGGGTATCAGTGTGGGCAGATTGTATGGAAATTTTCTTGTTTATAAGGGTGGGAAATTATGGTAAACTATAAAAAATGAGGCAGGCATTAAATCCTAACGCACCAGCAGGTATTGTTTTATGATATAAGGAGGTAATCATGGGAAAATCTTTTACCGAGATGATTACTTTTCAGGTAAAGCCTGATAAAGTAGCAGAATTTGAAACATTAGTTGAAGCATTGAAGGCTGAACAGGAAGAACAACACGGATGCATTGGTATTCGATATTTCAAACGCTTTTATACATTTGATGGTATCGAGCATGGAAATCCTCCAAGAGAGATTACAAAAATTGTTAAGTGCGTAAAGTATTATGCTTATTGGGAATTCGATACGATAGAAAATTGCGGAAAAGCGAACGGATGGTTTTTTGATAACTATTAAAAAAAAATAGGCAAGCTGTTGATTATGCCTTTTGATATAAATAGTGGATATTCATTATAGATGTCTAAAGAAGTCCTGTTAATGAAGATTATGTAAAAGGGTATTGGATGACATTGTAATTGCGTTGGAATGAGGCGTGTGACGACAAATAGTAAACTCGAGCTGATG
The DNA here is from genome assembly GCA_017621905.1 of Roseburia sp. Lineage (GTDB taxonomy): Bacteria > Bacillota > Clostridia > Lachnospirales > Lachnospiraceae > Roseburia. The sequence goes on along the minus strand of JAGASC010000171.1, from coordinate 6,566 downwards.
AAAGAAGAAAATCCTCAGAAGTGCTGGAAAATTGCATATCCTGAGGATTTTTTTGAAAATGTTTTTAAATGTCTTTACGGCTATTGAAAAGAGGGGTAGCGCAATGCTAATCCTCTTTTTATGCCAGAAAGGGGGTTACTTTTCACACCCACGCCAGTTACTGTTAACTCTGATTCGGTTATGTTTGGACATATACAGGAAAAAGACTTTCAAAATGTCCAAAATCAACGCCTGGATTATTTTCTTACACAGCCCGACAGCAAGTGTCTGGCTGCTGTGTGAACAGTAACGAAAGGGGATTTTGCCTAATAAACCAGACCACAAGGGTATTGCCCAAATTGAGAAGTAAAGGTATAATGTCGACAGACATTATACGCGCCGCAGCGAAGCGGAGTGCGCATCGGTACCAGATACCGTGTGCGAAGCACATGGTATAATGTCGACAGACATTATTGCAGAACATGAAAAATATAAGGATAGGAAGTAAAACGTAACGATGAAACAATACGAACAGGATATGACACAGGGGTCCCTGTGGAAACAAATTTGGAAATACAGTCTGCCACTGATGTTCACCAATGTACTGCAGGTGGTATTTAACCTGGCAGACATCGCAGTAGTAGGGCAGTTTGGCGGCTCCGGAGCTCTCGGCAGCGTGGGTTCAACGACCATACTGATCACACTCTTTACCGGACTTTTAATCGGTCTTGCAGGCGGCGTCAACGTACTTGTGGCTCAGGCCAGAGGTGAGAAAAATCCGGAGAAAACCCGCAAAACCGTACATACCGCAGCGGTAATCTGCATGATTGGCGGTATCTTAGTGGCGGTGTTCGGCATCCTGTTTGCCAGAACCATGCTGGCTGCAATGAACACAAAACCGGAACTGATCGATGGCGCAGTACTGTATTTCAGGGTCTATTTTCTTGGTATGCCGGCCCTTGCTATGTACAATTTCGGCAATGCGGTGCTCAGTGCTGTGGGTGACACGAAGCGCCCGCTGTATTATCTGAGTTTTTCCGGTGTGTTGAACGTAATCTTAAATTTAATATTTGTCATTGTATTTGATATGGGCGTTGCCGGTGTTGCCCTGGCAAGTGCCATTTCCCAGAATGTATCTGCCGGGCTGATCATATGGACCTTGCTTCGCAGTACAGGCGATTACAGCCTGCGCCTGGGAGCACTTCGGATATCCGGAGATATCGCCGGCAATTTGCTGCGTATTGGGATCCCTTCCTCGATACAATATGCGATTTTCCAGTTCGCCAATTTGTTTGTTCAGATCGGTGTGAATTCTTTTGATACGGTAATTGTTGAGGGAACTGCCGCGGCCTCCAACGCGGATGGGCTTGTATATGAAATGATGGCAGCGTTCTACACAGCAGGAGCTACCTTTATCGGACAGAATTTTGGCGCAGGGAAAAAAGAACGTATTGTAAAAAGTTATTTCATCAGTACATTATATGCACTGGTGCTTGCGCTTGTTTTAGGCCTTGGTCTTGTAGTGTGCGGCAGACCATTTTTACATATTTTTACCCAGGATGAGGCTGTGGTGGAAGCGGGAATGTATCGGTTGACAGTCATGGGACTGAGTTATTGGGTTTCTGCTTTTATGGACAGCGCCATTGCAGCATCCCGGGGACTTGGACAGACCACAGTCCCTACCGTTATTGTCATTATGGGATCCTGCGTGTTCCGGCTGGTCTGGATTTACACGGTGTTCGCATTTTTTGGCACGATTACTTCCTTATATTTATTATATGTATTTTCCTGGACGATTACAGCTATTGCGGAAATCTGGTATTTCGTGCGGCTGTATCGAAGAACGTGCGCTATTTTCCCGGCTGCCGCTTCCCGGGATTCATAATTGGATTGAATGGAAGAAGCTCACAAGCTTAGCAAATGTGCAGGCTTGTGAGCTTTTGTATATTATTCTAATTGACTGTGTGACTGCATCTTCCGTAAGTCGAAGTAATCTGAAGAATCTCATCACTATTTTCTTTGCTCATAGCAGATTCTTTCATACGCCATTTCCAGTTTTCACCAACGGTTGACGGTGTGTTAATTCTGGCGCTGTCATCCAATCCCAGATAATCCTGCAAAGGAATAATGCAGGCATTCGCTGCACTTTTCATGAGCAGGTGGATGAACGGTTTATACAGTTCATTCGCCGGTGTGGAGTAATCACCCAGATAATCCCGTGCCATCCGGCGTTCCGCATCACTGATCGTTTCAAACCAGGAAGTGATGGTCTGGTTATCGTGTGTGCCTGTGTATGCAACACAGTTTTCACCGTAGTTGTGGGGCAGATAGTCGCTGCTGCTTCCGGTATCTCTGGAATCGAAGGCGAATTCCAGAACCTTCATATTCGGGAAACCGCTGTCATTGACCAGCTGGCGCACACTGTCTGTGACGAATCCTAAATCTTCTGCAACTACCTCTTTCTTTCCAAGCGCATGTTCCACTGCCTGAAACAAGCCAATTCCCGGCCCCTTTTCCCAGTGACCGTTCCTTGCGGTGGTGTCACCGTAGGGAATCGAGAAGTATTCGTCAAAGCCTCGGAAATGATCAATTCTCACCACATCATAGAGGCGGAAACAGTGAGCCAGTCTGGAAATCCACCATGCATATCCGCTTGCCTTATGTTTTTCCCAGTCATAAAGAGGATTTCCCCAGAGCTGACCGTCAGCAGAAAAACCGTCCGGCGGGCAGCCGGCCACTGCCTTGGGAATATTGTTCTCATCCAGCTGGAAAAGTCCCGGATTGGCCCATGTATCCGCACTGTCAAAGGCCACATAAATCGGAATATCGCCGATAATCTGTATTCCCTGATGATTCGCGTATTCTTTCAGTCTGTTCCACTGTAAGTAAAAGTGGTACTGGAGAAATTTATAAAATTCAATTTCAGAGGAAAGCTTTCCGGCATATTCTGCCATGGCTTCCGGTCTTCTCAGCCGGATATCCTCCTCCCATTCGCTCCAGGCAACTCCTCCGAAAGAATCCTTCACTGCCATAAACAAAGCGTAATCATTCAGCCAGGGATTTTCAATGCAAAATGTCTGGTATGCTTTATCATCAGCCACATTGCTGTTCCGGTATGCTTTTCGCAATAAAGGGTATCTTCCGTGGAAAAGTTTACTGTAGTCAATGCTCTCACTGTCGCTGCCAAAATCCACTGCGTCACATTCTTCCTTCGTCAGCAGCCCGGAGGCAATAAATTCTTCCAGACTGATAAAATAAGGATTTCCCGCAAATGTGGAGAAAGATTGATAGGGCGAATCCCCGTAGCTGGTAGGACCCAGCGGGAGAATCTGCCAGTAGGTCTGGCCGGAAGCCTTCAGCCAGTCAATAAATTTATATGCACTTTCGGAAAAGCAGCCGATTCCATATTTGGATGGAAGGCTGGATACCGAAAGTAAAATGCCTGCACTTCTTTTCATGTTTCTATTCGATTCCCTTCTTAGATTTCAATCATAACGCCGTAATGGTCGGAAACAATCCCATGATTACATCCATTAAAAAACACTCTGGAACTTTCCACCACGGTTTTTTTACTGCACCAGATCTGGTCAATCCGCATACCGTCCGTACTGCTGATTTTCTCTCGCCAGCCGTCGATTACTTTACCTACAGTAATGCCGCTGTCTTTCTGCGCCGCCTGCAGATAACTGTCGTGCCAGCCGGCCGCCTTTATCATGTCATAACCTTCGCCGCGAACCTCGGCCGGACTGTTGAAGTCACCCATGAGCCATACCGTTTCGTGCTGCTTCATGTGGGAAGCGGTTGTTTCCCATTGGCTTTGAAATGGCTCGTCTTCGTCGTTCCACCAACCGTAATGCACACTGTAAAACCATTCCTTGGGAGCGGTTTCCGTGCGTATACCGATGATTTTTCTTGTTTTCCAGTTATTGTAGTCATTCACCTTGCTGACAAGCAGTACGTTGGTCTCTGTAATCGGGCTTAGACTCATGAAGGCCATGCCCTCATCATATTTACCGTAGCCAATTTTCATGCCAAGCCATGTCCAGTAATAATGAAGGCCTCTTTCCTTAGGTTTCCTTACCGCGTTATATACGTGATTATCTTCGCGTATTACCGTGGAAGTATCGCAGGGGCAGAAACCCACCAGCTCGCTTTCGGGAACCGGTGCTTTGCAGCAGGTCTGGTTGACCTCCTGCAAAGCAATGATATCGGGTTTCTCACAACAGATGGCATTTACAAATTCATTCAGTTTCTCTTCATAGTTTTCTTCCACAAGACTGTGGGTGTTAAGTGTAAGAAGTTTAATAAGTCCTCACCTCTTCTATAAAATATTGTAACTGGTTATAAAATATCGTTGATATCAGATTTTAATACGTCAGCCTTAGGGCCGTAAATTGCCTGGATACCCGTATCTTTCTTGACCAGTCCCAGAGCACCTTCCGCCTTCCATGCATCGGCATCCGCAACAAGATCCGGATTTTTTACGGTTACTCTAAGTCTTGTCATACAAGCGTCCACAAGCGTAATATTTTCACGTCCGCCGAGCAAAGCAATGATTCTTTCCGGCTGGCCATCTGCCGGTGCATTTTTCTTCTCGGAAGCATCGGTTTCGTTCTCAGCACCTTCCACAGTATAATTGCCAAGTCTGCCCGGAGTTGCATACTTGAATTTGCCGATCATGAAGTATGCCACAAAATATCCGATAGCAAAGAAAGCAGCAACACTGATCAAAAAGTTAACGATATCGCCCAAAAGTCCCGCATTGACGGACATCGGTATTCGTGTAATGAATTCCAAGTTACCAAAGGAGTGAAGTCTTAAGTCAATCACACCTGACAAAGCAAATGCACAGCCCTGTAAAATTGCGTACACGATGTAAAGCGGCAGCGCACAGAACATGAACATAAATTCCAGCGGCTCTGTAACACCGGTAAGGAATACGGCAAGTGCTGTGGAAACGAACATGGAACGATAATTTTTCCTTTTGTCCGCGTCCACTCTGCGGTACATTGCAAGTGCAATACCCAGAAGAAGTCCGGTGGCGCCGATCATTTGTCCCACTTTAAATCTTGCAGGAGTTACAGTCTCAAGAAGATTCGTGTAGGAAGCCACATCGCCGGCATTCTTAAAATTGATCAAATCTGTTACCCATGCCAGCCAGAGAGGATCCTGTCCAAATACCTCGGTACCTGCATTGATACCTGTCTGAACCATGTAAGTTCCGCCGAAAGACGTATAGTTCATCGGAATTGTCAGCATATGATGCAGTCCGAAAGGCAGCAGAAGTCTTTCCAGTGTACCGTAAATAAACGGTGCCAGTACCGGTGAGGTAGAGGAAGAGTTTGCAATCCAGATACCAAAAGCATTGATACCGGACTGAACCACAGGCCATACCACTGCAAGCACAAGAGAAACGATGGTGGACCAGAAAATTACCACAAGCGGTACGAATCTCTTTCCGTTAAAGAAAGAAAGCGCATCCGGAAGCTTTCTGAAGTTATAATATTTATTGTAAACCATACCGCCCACAAAGCCGGCGATGATACCTACAAACACACCCATGTTCAGAGCCGGCGAGCCGAGAACAGAGGTAAAGTAATTTTCCACCTGCATTTCCTGGCCGAACAGGGAATATGTAACTGCAGTTGGATCGCTTAGCATAGCACTTGTCACACCGAAAATGGAACCGGTGATATTATTAATAAGAATAAATGCAATCAAAGCAGCAAAAGCACCGCCTGCCCGTTCCTTGGCCCAGGAACCGCCGATTGCCACTGCAAACAGCACATGAAGGTTATTGATGATTGCCCAGCCGATGTTTTCCATAACACCGCCGATGGTGGTTATGATCTGGACGTCGCCGCCTGCCATTGCCACCAGTTTACCAAGGCTGATCATGAGTCCGGCAGCTAGCATAACCGCAATGACGGTCATCAATACCTTGCCCAGCTTCTGGAGAAAATCAAAGTTGATTTTGAATTTTTTCTTTGGCGCTGTTTCCTCTGCTTTTTCGGATTCTGTCGCAGCCACTGGTGTATTTGGCGCTGTTTCTTCCACGCCGTCTGCTGTGTTGCTTTCCTGTCCGAAAGAGAGGATTACTTCGCCTTTTTTAATTTTTCCTTCTTTTACCGTCATAGTCATTTCATCCGCGCCGTCACAGATAATGACCGGCGTAATCATGTTAATGTTTTTGCTTTTCAGAAGCTCTACGTCTACCTCTGCAATTAAGTCACCGATTTGGACTTTGTCGCCTACATTCACGTGGGGAGTAAAGCCCTCGCCTTTAAGTGCTACGGTTTCAAGTCCGAAATGAACCAGAATGTCCATTCCGTCTTCCGATGTAAAACCGTAAGCATGCTTTGTGTCGGCAATTGATGTTACCTCGCCGTTTACGGGACTGTAAATTTTTCCCCCGGCAGGAATGACTGCACAGCCGTCTCCGAGAACTTTTCCTGAAAATACCGGGTCGGGGACCTGTTCCAGAGCCACAACCTGGCCGTCGAACGGGGCAGCTATGCTGATACATGTTTTGGATGCTGAGTTATCCACTAGTTTTTCCTCCTTAGATTGTAATACTTTTGCAATAT
>JAGASC010000170.1 GCA_017621905.1 Roseburia sp. | reverse complement strand
GTTCCCTCTCCTTTGAAATTCCTCTGGGATTCAAAGAAGCGGAAGCCTATCGCAAGGCCAATGGCCAGTACCTGAGAAAAAATCAATGGAGAGATACCACTGTAACGGTGTATATCGATCTTGATTGATAACTGAATTAGAATAGGCGTATCATTAGTGATAGTGATACGCCTATTTTTTATACCCTTGTTCTGGTGATTGATTCCGTATATACTGAAAGCAGAACAGGAGGTGCATCCCATGTTAAAGAGAAAACATTATTTGTATCTGAACGAATTTGAGCATAGCATTTTGATCAAAAGCCTTGTACAGATGAAGAACAAGCTGACCCAGCAGGGCCGATTTACTGACTGTGTGGATGACCTGCTTATGAAAGTCATCGCCGCCCCCATGAAAAGATTCTAATACATACCTCAGCCGCTTACTTTATAAAAGTAGGCGGCTTTTTTGTTTCCCGTACATAGCCGTCTGTTTAACCGCAGGCGGCTAAATCTATTTAAGGAGGAAACCCCATTGGCAAAAACAAAAGTGATTGCCGTTGCGAACCAAAAGGGCGGTGTCGGAAAAAGTACCACTGTGTTCAATCTGGGTGCCGGTCTGGCGGCAAACGGCAAAAAGGTTCTGCTTGTGGACGTAGATCCCCAGGGAGACCTTACGAAAATGCTGGGGCTGAGAAAGCCGAATGATTTGCCGCTGACCCTGGGCAATGTTATGAACAATATCGTAGCAGGTGTCAGCGGCAATGAACATCCGGAAATCATGCAGCACCACGAAGGATTCGATTTTGTTCCCGGAAACCGCAGCCTGTCGGCGGTAGAGGTTTGTTTGGTGACTGCCATGAGCCGTGAAGCGGTTCTGCAGCAGTATGTAAAAGGCGTGAAAAACGATTATGATTTTTGTGTTCAAATTACCATTACAGATTAGTCACACTATCGGCAAGCAATACATTTACACATATAAACTGCAAAAACCACCCATTTCCGTGACCGCGAAAATGAGTGGTTTCACGCTTGTTGGGACGTGTCCCAATCTCTCAAAATACAGATAAATCTGCGGCTATACGATTCTAAGAATCGCTAATCTACCATAGGAACTACATTTAGTATTACTGTAACGTTTATTATCTGAAAAACACATATCTGGATTCTCAACTTGAATCATCAATATAGCAATAAACTGTTAGAATTGAATATCCGATAGCAAATGCCCGCATGCCGCATGAATGTCCGTTCCTTTACTTTCAAATGCTTTCCAGTGTACTCCTCCCAAATCTAAGACTTGAGTAAATTTTTCAAAATTAGAAGAAGTTTTAAGATTGCTAAAACTAATTGGACAATATTTGCTTATTTTTATATAAGTAGGAAGGCCACAAATTAATTCAATCAATGCCTTAGCGTCCTGGGATTGATCATTAATCTGGTCAAATAAAATATAGTTTAAGCAAAATGAAGTTCCTGCTATATCATGTAGTTGATTAAGCTTATTCAGTACGGCGGATATGGGAACAAGTCGCTTTCTAAAGTATTTTAGGCGAAGATCATCTGAAACAAAGTGTAGTGAGTACTGAAAATGCACAGGCTTATCTACGGTTAATATATCGTCTGGTGTTATATTAATATTTGGAAATATAGACGAGACATTAATCCTTGTAAGGAGAAGATAGTTATTTGAAAAACTTCTCGCAGACGAAAAAACGTTTTCTTTATTTAGTAATGGTTCACCCGTACCCATATATGTGATTTCAAACTGGTATTGTCGGAGATGGGGACTATGCTCAAAAATGAGAGCAACCTGTTTTTCAATTTCAGAGGAAGATAAGTTTCGGACAAATCTTTTGTATCCTGTTACGCAGAAAGAACACGAACACTCACAACCTACTTGAGACGAAACACAAATGTTTATTGGTGAACTCTTTTCCCAGAAGAAAACAACGCAACTCTCTATAATGTAATTATCTGAGGTTAAGAATTGGAATTTCAGTGTTCCGTCTGTGAGACTTTCATAATAGGACTTTAGTTGCACAAGAAATGCCTCCTTCACTTAATAGCTGATATCCAATTCAAAGGTGTTGTTTCGCTCATGATAAGAGTCGATTATAAGATCGACCTCAAACCACGATAAATGAGAAATAAAGAATGCCATCTTCCATTCATTACCAAAGGCGCTGAACAAGGAGTTGCTTGTTATTTCTCCCATGAAATTCTTATAAGATGAGTTTTTACTTTGGAACTCTGGATCCTCGAGGATTGTCCAAAGCTGGGACATTTTCTCCTTTTGCAACTCATTTGAGGTATTAATTAAAGGTTTTTCATAGTTTCCTTCAATGAAGTTCCACATAAAGTCAATTACAAATTTTGTCCCGTCATCATACTCTAAAATAGGTATTTCCTTATTTAGAATCTCGGACCAGCGTGTGGAAAGATTACCGGCGTTAAGTTGTTTAAGATTATACTCAACAAATCGACTAATAAATGCTGCAATCCTACGGCCTCGTGTTTCATTGAAAGCATCTTTTAACGATCCGATTTGCGGATCGTTATCTATGTCCGTCCATGCCATTGTTCTAGTTTTAGGTGTGGGATTACTTGCTGTTTTAGGAGGAGTGTATTGAAGATTTTTTAATCCTGCATATTTTACAAAGTATCTTTTGGACAGAATTTTAGTAGTGATCAAATCTTCAATATCCTGGGAAAGGTATGCAATATTATCGGCAAATCGCACAACTTGACCTTCAAGTGTATTTGGGCGACCTGCATCACCGTGGTTAAAAACTCCGTCTACAATTTCAGGAGAGATATGGTGCAGATAATACTGGGCATCATTTTTTCCATCAGTGATTCTACTAGCATATAAATACTCAGGAAAAGAATCAATTGACAACTGTGCCCTTCCTCGAAAATCATCATCCTCAACGAGAGATTCTATTTTTGCATCGTCCTCTTCACTGTTTGTGCTTTTCTTTGAAATCAAGAGGAGCATAAGCGCTCCTGCCATTTCATGAGAGAAATTCTGCTGTGCATGCTCTCTAAGAAAAGTGTTTCCAATACATCCGTAAGGTGATGTGCCGATATCGTGGGCGAGGCAAATTGCCTCCGTTAACTCTTTGCTTAATCCGAGTTTCTCACTAATCTCCATTGCAATACGAGAAACTTCAATAGTGTGAATCAAACGGCTTCTACTACGTGGGTCTTTTTCTGAAAGTAACTGCGACTTTCGCTGTAATTTTCGAAAACAAGTAGAGTGTGTGATTTGATCAATATCCCGTTGATACCATCTGCGGATATCATGATTGGTCATAGAATAGTGTTGCTTCTCACGGTCTAGACAACTCCATTCACTGAAATTTCTACTGGGCATAGTGCTCCTCCTCTATCTGTTTTTGGTTGCACATCACAAGTTTACAACGAAAATGAATGAAAATCAACTGGAATATGTCATGCGGTAATTGAAACCATATGATCATCACACTAAATTAGTAACATACGAAAGATCTCGTATTTAGAACATAAAAGTCGTCGCATATCAGCGACCTTTTCTCCGAATATGTGTCGCTCTTGATTGCAACCGTTTACTTTCCACAAATGGGCGACTTTTAATTTCCTGTACATAGCTGCCTGTGTCATCGCAGGCGGCTAAATCTATTTAAGGAGGAAACCCAAATGGCAAAAACAAAAGTTATTGCTGTTGCCAACCAGAAGGGCGGTGTGGGCAAAAGCACTACCGTATATAACCTTGGTGCCGGTCTGGCGATGCAGGGCAAGAAGGTTTTGCTGGTGGACGTAGATCCCCAGGGAGACCTGACAAAGATGCTGGGTCTTAGGAAGCCGAATGATTTGCCGCTGACACTGGGCAATGCTATGAACAATATTGTGGCAGGTGTCAGCGGCAATGAGCATCCGGAAATTCAGCCCCATCATGAGGGATTCGATTTTGTTCCCGGAAATCGCACACTCTCCGCTGTCGAGGTAGGCTTGGTGAACGTTATGAGCCGGGAAACAGTGCTGCGGCAGTATATCGATGAGATCAAGCAGGATTATGATTATGTCTTGCTGGATTGCCGACCTTCTCTCGGTATGCTGGTCATCAATGCACTGTCTGCATCCGACTATGTTCTGGTTCCCGTGCAGGCAGAATACTTTGCCGCCGAGGACATGACAGAACTTGTCAACACGGTGCAAAACATCAAACGGCAGATCAATCCTAAGCTGAAAATCGGCGGCGTTTTCATGACCCTGGCAAATGAAACCAACTTCCGCAAGGACATCATAGCATCTGTAAAGGCCACCTATGGCAAGCACCTTCCCATCATGCAGGCGGTTGTGCCGGATACAGTTCGCCTTGCTGAGATCAGCACAGCGGACTGCAGCATTTTCAAACACGAACCCAAGGGTAAAGCCGCAGAAGCCTACCGTACTCTTGTAAAGGAGGTAATGGAGATTGGCGAAAAACAGCGCACAAGGTCTGCTAACAACACTAGATGACCTATTCTCAACCCAGGAGGAACGGGAGGTTGCCAGCCAGCCAAGAGTGCAGGAGATTTCCATTGACCTGATCGACGAATTTCCGAATCATCCTTTCAAAGTCCGCATGGACGAAAGCATGATGGAAATGGCTGACAGTGTGAAGCAGCATGGTATCTTGGTTCCTGCCATCATCCGTCCCAAAGAGGATGGTCGCTTTGAAATGGTTGCAGGTCACCGCCGCATGACAGCCTGCATGATTGCTGAGAAAGAAGAAATTCCTTGTATTGTCCGTGACCTTACTGACGAGGAAGCTACCATTATTATGGTGGATTCCAATTTACAGCGGGAACAGCTTCTGCCGTCGGAGAAAGCCTTTGCTTATAAAATGAAGTTGGATGCACTGAAGCGTCAAGGGAAGCGTACGGATTTGACTTCTTCTCCACTGGATAATAAGTTGAAAGGTATTACCGCAGCACAGCAAATCAGCGAAAAGAGCGGCGATAGTCAGCCTCAGATATACCGCTACATCCGTCTGACAGCCCTTATTCCGGAACTTCTGGATTTGGTAGACAACTCTGTTCTGAAAGAAAAAGAGAAGCTGCAAATTGCCCTGCGGCCTGCGGTGGAGTTGTCCTATCTCACCCAACAAGAACAGAGGGATCTTCACGAAACCATGCTGACAGAGGATTGCACTCCCTCTCACGTACAAGCCATCAAGATGCGGAAATTCTCCGAGGAAGGCAGACTGAATATGGATGTTATCTTCTCCATCATGCAGGAGGAGAAGCCCAATCAGAAGGAACAATTCAAGATTCCCAAAGACCGTATCAGCAAGTATTTTGCGCCGGGGACGCCTGCGCAGAAGATTGAAGATACCATCGTCAAAGCACTGGAGCTTTATCGGAAGCGTCAGCGAGAACAGGCAAGATGAATACCACTAACAAGGGGGTAGTATACCCTTTCGGCGGTGCCGCAATCGGGAGATTCTGCGGTTCCCCCTCTCCACACCTCACCCCCTCCAAACTACCTGTACTCTCCGAAAAGAAGATATAGCTACCATGCCAGCAAAACAAATTCAACGCAGCCTCTGTCGATTATCGGCAGGGGTTATTTTTACGAAAGGAAACATCATGGCAACTGCACTTAAACGAAGTATCTCACTCCTTTTGGTTCTGGTGCTGGCTTTCGGAGTGATACCCATAGCTTTTGCGGCTGAGACAGAAGCTACGGACAGCACCGATCCCACAGAAACCACTATTCCCACGGAAACAACCATTCCGGTGGAAACAACGGAATCCACAGAGCCACCGGAAACTACCGCTGCTACAGAAGAAACCACAGTACCCACTGAAACCACCGAACCGCCTGTTATGTTTATGACAAACAGCGGAATCGCCACCATTGCAGAAGCAGAGATTAACGGCGCACCCAATGCCTTTGCCAATCTGACACTGCCCAGTGGTGGCATTGATATTCCTGCCCAGGGATATATGCAGCACAAGACGGTTTTGCCGCTGTATTCTCTCTACTTGAAGAATCAGACAGGCTATGCCAACAACTACTATGTTGCCTACTGCATTGAACCCGGTGTGGAACTGGCCAACTCCGGTGGACATGATGGTACAGCCTATACGGTGAACGACATGGTGGACGGTTCCGGTGCTTTGTACCGCATTAATCGGGATCAGGTGGAAGCCATAGGCATTGCGCTTCTGTATGGTCAGAAAGAGATCGCCAGTAAGAAGGATGAACAGTCCCTCCGGTATGAAAAGCTCTGCCGCCATGCTGCAACCCAGGCGATTGTCTGGGAGATTGCCTGTGGCTGGAGAAGTCCCTATCCTCCCTATACTCTCTGGGACACCACTCTGTTTGATGCCATAACACCGTCCCTCTACTGTGCATCCAGTGTTTGGGGAACCAACTTCTATCTGGACGGCATGGATGATGCCTACCTGGACATCCAGGCGAAGATGCAGCAGCATTACACCATTCCCAGCTTCTCCAACAGCTCCAAATCCTCCGCTCCCACCTATGAATTGAAACCGGACGGTAATGGTAAGTACAGCATCACACTGACGGATACCAATAACATCCTCAGTCAGTTCACCTTTACCAACACCAGTCAGCTTACCTTTTCTGTCAGCGGCAATAAGCTGTCCTTAAATACTTCTTCCTGTTCAGGTGCATCTGGAAAAATGTCATTTTTGGCTACACCCCAGTCGCAAATTCCTTTAATAACTGCACAAGGAATTCCTCTGCTTTGAGATATCTGGAAAAGTGCGCTTCCTTCCATTTCTCCTCCAACTACATAATCGCCTTTTGAATAAGCAACACACACTCTGTCCTTTTCTTCAAATGAAGACATTACAGAGCCTCCGGATAAAATTCCTCCGTATGTAACACCATCAAGAAATCCATTTGCGTTGACAAATCGTACATCAAGCCAGTCATCGATTACTTTATCTTGGGATCTATCTGGTTTAACTATATCCTCATCTCGCTTATTTTCACTATATGGATACAGTTTCCTTGAAACAATAACATCACCTATATTTTGTGTCTGATAGTCAATACCAAACGCAACACCCACAGAAATAATAACATTAGGAGAAAAATGTCTCAGTGCTTCAGTAAGTGTAGAATTCAATCCAAGATTCTTAAACGCACCAGTTTGTGGTTGATGAATATGTGCAATCCAGTATCTACCCCATTTAAAGATGAAATACGCATTGGTATCAGAAATGATTCTCCTTATCCTCGCGCCTTCTTTACTTTGGGTGTAAGCGTCAAATCTACCCCCATAAAGGAACCGCCGGACACCAACTAAGGTATCCGGCGTTAAAATCAATATATGTCCGCTGCGGGCGCCTCGCCGAGAAATGTATCCACGGCATCACCAATGGCATACTGGAACGCATCGTCCGTCATCCAGGAGCAGGTGGAATATGTGCGGTCAATCGTATCCGCAAACCTCCTGGACAGGCGAGGATGCTCCCGTTCAAATTCTGGAAAGTGTTCTATCACATAACCGGAATAGTCCATATCGAACTCTTCCCGGCTCATGTCGCCATTGGCAAAATCAATTACAAAGTTTACCAGAAATGCTCCGTGTTTTTTGAGTTTCATGGGTAAAATCACTCCCTCACTTGGTATAAGCAGTACACTCTGCCGATGCGTTCCAGGGCAGCAGGCTTTGTACTACTTCTATGTCACCCATATCCGCGGTGTTTGCTGTTTTCAGCAGCCAGGTCAGGTATTGATACGGATCCAGCCCATTCTCAATGGCGGTCTGGATCAGGCTGAACATAATGG
>JAGASC010000169.1 GCA_017621905.1 Roseburia sp. | reverse complement strand
TTAGTGGTAGCTATTATGATTTGGGACAAAGAACAAACTCCAAGTTCTGTTGCAGTTGGACTAATTTTAATGGTAGTCGGAATCATGGTGTTTGCAATAGGACAGTTTATAGGGGAGAACAAAGAAAAAGCTTTATTTGGGTTTTGGATTGTTAATGTATGGATTCTCATCTTAATACCAATTTCTTGTATCTTTAATTTCCTTCAAGGAATTATGTTTGGACATTCGTGGACATTTACACCGATACCGCAACTTGGAAATTCTATTGGTTCCTATCTGTTATGTTGGGGATTTTATCTTATGCTTTGTATCACAGTAGATTTGCTTCTAATCAAACGTATAAAGCGATAAATTATCGTTTGGTGAATAGATACAATTCCATAGGATATCACTATGGTGGTATTCCTTTCTGAATAAAATTCGCAATTTAGGCACACTAAAGTTCGAGAAATGCGTTTACATTTGCTCTGCAATATTGCATAATATGTAGCGTGAATGTAAATGCCTTTTTGAGGAGATGTGTGTTATGGATCAGATTTGGATGCGTATAAAAGAGGTTGCCGAAGCGAATAACGGTTTCATAAAGACTGCACAGGTGGAAGAACAGGGGATCAGCAGACCTATGCTTCGCAAATATACGAATGCAGGAAAATTGGAGCAGGTACGTAAAGGATTGTATATCCTTACAGGCGATATTGCAGATGAATACGCTTTATTGCAGGCACGAAGTAAGGTTGCCGTATTTTCCTATGGAACGGCATTATTCTTAGTGGATATGCAGCTGTATTCGCAAGCAATTAAGAATTATTTTAAATCGAAACCCAACAACCGAAAACTTTTGAAGTATGGCAAGGTTTTCGGAATCGAAGATAAAATCAGAACCTATATGGAGGTATTATGATGAAGACGCCAGAACAATTAATCCTGGCGGTAGATATGAACGATGGCATCGTTTTTGAAATAAGGCTACCGCAATCCCACTGGCTTTAGACGGTGGGTTAAGGTAGCCGAAAGTAGTGATTCGTGTTATACTTATGTCATGGGAACGTGGAAATCTAAAAACAGACACAAGTATTTACTCCAATATCATATAATTTTCGTCTGCAAATATAGAAAGAAATTACTGGTTTCAACGGTATGTGATAGAAAATCAGCCTGACATGTAAGAAGAAAAGATCATGGTTGAGAGAAGCAGGGTGCCCGAAGTCTTTTATGACTTTTGGGTACCCTGCACTTTTTTTGAAGAAAATCCCGCTGGATGCTTTCAGGGAGAGCGGCAGCTTGGATAGGATAGCATTTCGTGGGCTCTTGTGGTATACTATAGATTAAATACTTGTTCTACCAGGAAGAGTCGAAGGCACTATTGGATATGATAAGATTATGATTATAGTAAGGAAAATAAAACATGATACGCAAACATAGATTATCTTTATCGACTACCCAGGTGATATTGCTGGGATTTCTCATAACCATTTTAGTGGGGAGTATGCTCCTTTCCCTCCCGGTCAGTTCTGCTGACGGCAAGGCAGTCCCCTATGTGGATGCATTGTTCACTGCGACTACGGCCACCTGCGTGACAGGGCTTGTGACAGTACCCACATATTCCACCTGGAGCAGTTTTGGACAGGCGATCATTTTGGTATTGATCCAGATAGGCGGGTTGGGAATCATTACGATCTTGACCGGACTGATGATCATGCTGAACAAAAAGATTGGTATTGGGGACAGACTTCTCATTCAGGATGCATTTAATCTGAACACCATGTCAGGCCTGGTAGCCTTTGTAAAAAGGGTTCTATTTGGTACTTTCCTGATAGAGGGTATCGGCGCCATCCTGTATATGCTTGTATTTGTTCCGGAGTTTGGCATGAAGGGTATCTGGATATCTGTCTTTAATGCGATATCCGCTTTCTGCAATGCCGGAATGGACGTGATCGGCGACAGCAGCCTGTGCGATTATGCGGCTAACCCGCTGATAAACATTGTCACATCTGCGCTCATCATAATGGGCGGCATTGGCTATATCGTGTGGTGGGATGTCCTCCGGGTGGTAAAAAGCAGAACATCGCAGAATAGAAAAATTTTCCGCCACCTGACTCTGCACAGTAAGATCGCGATTGTATCAACACTGGTATTGCTCATTGGTGGCGCGGTGCTGGTGCTAATATTTGATTATCACAATCCGCTTACGATCGGGGAAATGTCTTTTCCCAATAAGCTTTTGGCTTCGTTCTTTCAGTCTGTGACCACAAGAACAGCGGGGTTTGCAACCATTCCCCAGGAGCACCTCACAAATGCTTCTGCTTTTGTCTCTCTGCTGTTAATGTTCATCGGCGGTTCACCGGTGGGAACAGCCGGCGGTGTGAAGACGGTAACCATGGCGGTGCTGGTATGTTCTGCCGTTGCTTCTATCAGGAACCGGGAGGATACCGTACTATTTGGAAGGAGTATATCCAGAAGATCTATCAGCAAAGCAGTAGCGGTAACGGTGACGTCCTTTGCTATTATGTTTACTTCCACAATTCTTCTGGCAGCAGTCACCGATGTGGCATCCCTGGACATCCTGTATGAAACAGTAAGCGCTGCGGCAACCGTGGGATTGTCCCGGAACCTGACATCCAGTTTAAACCTTGCAGGGAAAATAGTAATCATTATCACTATGTATCTGGGCAGGGTAGGTCCTATTTCCCTGGCAGTGGCGTTGGGCAGCAAGAAGGAAAGCCAGAACATTGTGAAAAATCCTACAGAGGAGATCAGTATAGGATAGGAAGTGATTCTCTGAAACCTAAGGAGAATAAAGCGAAAGAAATTCTGTGTAGTTATGCAAAAAGGATAAGGAGTATCGATATGAGAAAGAAACAAACATATGCTGTCTTTGGACTTGGAAGATATGGCATGGCAGTGGCAAAGGAACTTGTAGAGAATGGAATGGAGGTCATAGCGATGGATGCCAATCCGCGGATCGTGAATGACGCGGTGGCAGTCCTGCCGGTTTGCAAATGCGCGGATGTCACAGACCAGGAAGTCTTTTCCCAGCTGGGAATCTCCAATGTTGATGTGGTAATCATCGCCATGGCAAGCCGTCTGGAGGCAAGTGTGATGGCAGTTACACTCTGCAAAGAAGCCGGCGTTAAAACAGTGATCGCCAAATGTGCCAATGAGATGCATCAGAAAATCCTGAACCGGGTGGGAGCGGATAAAGTGGTCTTCCCGGAACATGAGTCTGGGATCCGTCTTGCGAAAAATCTGTTAAGTTCCGGATTTATTGATATGATCTCTCTGTCAAAAGAAGTATCCATGA
The DNA here is from genome assembly GCA_017621905.1 of Roseburia sp. Lineage (GTDB taxonomy): Bacteria > Bacillota > Clostridia > Lachnospirales > Lachnospiraceae > Roseburia. The sequence continues at coordinate 5,382 of JAGASC010000169.1, read as the reverse complement.
TCACCCTGGATGTCAGGGAGGAATGGGTCGGCAAGAACCTGATTGAGCTGAATCTTCGGAAGAAGTATTCTGTTAATGTGGTTGCGATCCGAAAAGGAGAGCAGGTGAGTGTAAATATCAATCCGGAGCAGCCGCTGGATAGGGAGATGAAGCTGATCGTCATCGCGAACACGGCGAAGCTTTCGAAACTGGTATAGTGTTGTTTCTGTTTTACTGTATGGAAAGAGGGTTAGGTATAGGATGCTGAAGAGATTGGATCATAAACAGATTGCAGCACAGGGAGGATCTGTTCATTACTGGATTAGCAGGAAAGAAGGAGTCTCTGACTGCATTGTATTCACACATGGAGTGACGGCCAATCACACAATGTTCGAAAAACAGGTGGATCACTTTGCCGATCACTATACCGTGCTGCTTTGGGATGTGCCTATGCATGGATTTTCCAGGCCTTATGAAAACTTTTCTTACCGTGATACGGCTGAGGTCCTACATGCCATCTTAAAAAAAGAGAATATTGAGAAGGTCATTCTGGTAGGGATGTCCATGGGTGGGTATCCAAGCCAACACTTTGCAGTTTTATATCCTGATATGGTAAAAGGGTTTATCGCTTTAGATACTACCCCGTTGGGGCAGCAGTATTATTCCAGATCAGATCTGTGGTGGTTAAGGCATATCGCACCTATGGCAAAATTGTTTCCGGCGAAGACCTTACGAAAAAGTATGGCGAAGTCAGTGTCCATGACAGCATATTCCTATGAGAAGATGATGAAGATGCTGATTCCGTTATCAAAATCAGAAATCATCGAACAGATGCGGATCGCCTATGAATATTTTGCGAAAGAGAACAGAGAAGTTGATTTTGCCTTCCCAGTTTTGATTCTTGTGGGGGATAAGGACAGCACAGGGAAGGTAAAGGAATATTGTAGGGCATGGTCAATGAATACCGGTTTTCCCCTCCATTATATAGAGGAAGCAAAGCATTTTGCGAATGGGGATAATCCGGAACAGGTAAATGAGGAGATAGACAACTTTTTACTTGGGCTGAAATGAATATATAATAATGAAGAAACACTGGTTATGGATTTGTACGGCATGGGCAAATGTCCTTGTCCTCCAAGGATGTCTATTAGAGGATTGCATCTAACAGTGCTTGTTAATAACCGGACTGTCGGAAAGATTCCGGGGTACAGGCGCAGCCAAACGGATAAAACAGGTAGGGCGCAGAAAGTTGTTGTGTGACTTTCTGCGCCCTGCTCTTTTCACCTTTATTCTTTATCCTGTTTGTGCCATTCATTCAAGACAGCTTCCACTTGCGCGATTAGCTGCTCTTTATTGGGAATATAGGAAACATACCGAGAAGCAAAGATATTGTTGGAAAGACCGCCGAGGGCATATTCAGCGGCTATACTGTCCTTGTCCGTACAAAGGATAATACCGATTGGCGGATTATCGTGTTCGTCATTTACCTCTGCGGCGTAATAGTTCAAATACATATTAAGCTGTCCGGCAGCTTCTGGCGTGAGCTTGGTTGTCTTTAATTCGATAAGCACATACGCCCGGAGGATTTTATTATAGAAAACCATATCCACATAGTAGTGAGTATTGTTTAGGGTAATACGCTGCTGCGTACCTATGAACATGAAGCCGCGCCCTAATTCCAACAGGAATTTTTCGATTTGTGCGACCAATGAATGCTTTTTCAAGGTCACTTTCAAGCATGGGCTTGTTTTCCATAGTCGGCGCGTTCTTTGTTTTCCTGCTCATGCTCAACAATAATCCTGCCGACGTTCCAGTAAGTAGACAGCAGTTCTGTATTTACCTGTACAGCTACGCGCTGACGGGCACTTAATAATAATTCTCTTATTTCATTCATCATGGAAGTAGTATATGTCAAATCGTTCAAATTAATTGCCCCTTTCAAGGAAATGTGCATAGTTAGTATAGCATATGGATGTGAATTTTTCTACAGTGAAACCTATGAAAGACGCTCCCTTGTTAGTTACGCGAAAAGGGCGAAAAGGGATTGATTTTCAAGGGCTTCCCGGCGCGTTTCCCGCAGGGGTAAGGTTTTATACCTACCCCAGCAAAATCGGTGTTCTACTTCGTAACACACAATCAAAACTGCACCCATGAAAAGACGGGACGTGGTGGCTATTCGATAGCTGCCGTGTCCCGTCTTTTTTTAGCATTTTATATTATCCGCGTAATAATCATGTAAACGCTGTTTTATATATTCAAAGTCTGCCATAGATACTTTTGCTTCATCAACATAAGTTAATTCATTTTCTTCATCGTGCTTTCCAATAATAATTTTAACTTCATTTTCAGAAGCTACTATGAACAAATAAACCCCGGCATTGGATAATTCAACTAAAGGGATTGAATAAGAGTAATTGTTATCAGCAGTTTCCGTTTTAGGGAAAGTAATATTACAGATTTCCTTAAATAGTTCATCTGCTTCAAGATTATATAGCTCTTTGTCTATTTGCGGGTTAAGAAATGGCGAGTTATCTTCCAACAGCCCGTATATCTCCGAATTTAGTGTTGTCGTTCTCAAGGTATCCGGGTATATAACACCATTGACATAAACATAGAATATGCCTTGAACGAAATTATCTGAACACCATTCAGGTACAATTTCTAACATAAGTGCAAAATTATCCGGGTTTCCAATAAGCATTGCCTTTACTTCGCACCTCTCCAAAATAAAGTTAATAGCACGCACAAATTCAACTATCAGAATAAATATAGCATACAAATGTGAATTTTTCTACCACTTATCCGCGAAGAAAATATGTTGACTGATCCTGTCTAATGGTGTAGACTATATGTAGAGTCTACACCATTAGACAGGAGGTATGAATATGGACATTCCGAAGATTCACGAGAGTGAATATCGCTTTTGTTTGATCATGTGGGAGAATGAGCCGGTAACTGCCGTACAGCTTGTAAAGCTGTGCCAGGAGCAACTGGGGTGGAAGCGTACTACAACATATACCGTTATAAAGCGACTTGGCGAACGTGGTGTTTTGAAAAATGAGAACGGAACAATCACGGCGCTCGTATCGAAAGACGAAGCACAGGCATGCGAGATCGATGAACTGGTGGAAAAGAAGTTCGAGGGCTCATTGCCTGCATTTGTAGCTGCTTTTACGAAGCACCAAAAGATTTCCGATAAAGAACTCGATGAAGTCCAGCGAATGATCGATCGCATTCGGGGAGGTGCAGTATGATAGAATGGATTGCAAATACGCTGGAGAATCTTTTGGATTTTTCCAATATCCTGAATGAGAGTATTGCCGCCAGCTGGCTGATCCTGGCAGTAATGATTTTGCGTCTTCTTTTGAAGAGGTCCCCCAAGTGGATCCATGTGGCACTCTGGGGGCTTGTAGCAGTACGCTTGTTGCTGCCTTTTTCCATGGAAAGTGCATTAAGTTTGATTCCAAGCACGGAAACACTGCCACGGGAAATCATGACATCGGAAGGGCTGCAGAGGAAGGAGCCCGCATATCTTGAAGTGGTATCCAATCCCAGGTATTCCCAGGATGTTACTGTTACGTTGGAGCAATCAGTAGACCGGATGCAGGTACATATGATCGATCTGACAATGATCTGGCTGATTGGTATGGCAGTTCTTTTCCTGTATACTGTCATAAGTTTTCGGCAGCTGCATCTCAAGATAAGTACGGCGGTTAGGCTTAGAAATAATATATTTCAGAGTGAGAATGTAAGATCACCTTTTGTCCTTGGTATTGTCAGACCAAGAATCTATGTGTCCTTTCATTTGAATGAACAGGAACTGGAGCACGTGGTCGCTCATGAAAAGGCTCATATTCATCGTAAAGATCATTGGTGGAAGCCATTGGGTTTCTTGCTGCTGACAATCCATTGGTTCAACCCATTCATGTGGTTAGCATATATACTATTTTGTCGTGACATCGAACTGGCATGTGATGAAAAGGTTATTAAAGAACTGAATAATGTCCAAATGGCAAACTATACGCAGGCGCTTTTGTCCTGCAGTATAGACCACCGAATCCTTTCTGCCTGTCCGTTGGCTTTCGGAGAAGTGGGAGTAAAGACGAGAGTGAAATCCGTTATGAATTATAGAAAGCCGGCATTTTGGTTTATCCTTCTGGCTGTTATTCTCTGTGTTGGAGTTGGGGTATGTTTTCTGACGAATCCGAAGAGAGTTTCTGTGCATGATGTTTTGGAACAGGACGGTTATACGGTGATAGAGCAGGATCTGGTCGAGATAACTCTCTGTGTATCAAAATCGGCGTTGCCGGATTTAATTTATACCTCGGAAGGGTATGAGTTTGAAAAAGGGGAGGTTGTAGCTTATCAGACGGATTCCACAACAATTTACCTACACAAAGCAATGCTTTCAAATGAAAGTGATGAACAGCTGTATTTTGTCTTCGATTGCGATTTTGACCTTTCACATTATGGAAATTTCCTTTCTCCGGTGTCCATTGATGAGGAACACGGTGGTGTAAGCAATAGTGTATCCCTGCGGAGCAAGGATCTAAGAGACAGCACAAATACCTATACGAATGCCCTTGCAATGCGCGGACATGGTCCGGGAGCTCAGTTTGCGTTTTATGTATCGAGAGATGCCTGCATGTCAGCTGACGAAAGCATCCTGATTGACATTGAATGTGCGCAGATTATCTATGCGAAGGAGGGCTATGAAGATAAGGCATCTCAGTTGTTGTCCTCTCATCGTTCTACGAATACGGATACTGTTGTAGAGATGATTCCAACCACGGCATCCCTGACCGGCGCTTTCGATAGTTATCTGTATATTCCGTTAGACGGGCTGACCTATCGTTATGAGCGGACAGATATGGACATAGACAGTGTGACAAAGGATAAGCTGATCTACAGTTTCACAGAAGAAGCGGACCCGAAAAATGTGGACTGGAAGGTCTATGAATTAAAGGAATACCCGGACCGGCAGGCTGTGCTGGCAGTGGCCGGGGCAGATTACGAATATGTATACCAATACAGTCCGTCCAAGCGTTCGGAAGTAGATGCACTGGACAAGGCAGTGGAGAGCGATTATGTGGTTCACATGGATGGGGATGTGACAAGCGGACAGGAAATCTGGGAAACGTTTGTCAAGGACACCTCCAGAGGAAAGGCTGCATCCGTGCAATTGGCAGAATATTATACTCTGGATGAGGAAAGCTGCAGTGAAGAGTATTATGAAGCATATCAGGGGGATTATCCCATGTTGTTTCTTTTCGATCTGGCTTTCGATGGAAGCACCTATACACTGAAGTGGAAGGAAGGGGATAAGGAGTACATACAACAATATCAGTACCTGATGCATTATAGCGGTGAGGCGCCTACTTCGCAGGCAACTTATCGTACTTA
>JAGASC010000168.1 GCA_017621905.1 Roseburia sp. | reverse complement strand
TGAATACCGGTACTGCCAGACGTCCGAAACGCAGATATACCGGTCCTACATGGTCGTAGGCAGCTTTTACCGCGGCTCTTGCTTCCACATCGTCTGCCGGGTTGATGACTACCATGCCCGGGATTGCGCGCATCAGGGCCAGGTCTTCCAGACACTGGTGGGTCGCTCCGTCCTCACCGACGGAGATTCCGGCGTGAGTTGCTCCGATTTTTACATTCAGATGTGGGTAACCGATGGAGTTACGTACCTGCTCGTAGTTTCTTCCTGCTGCAAACATTGCAAAGGAACTGATGAATGGAACTTTTCCGCAGGTAGCAAGTCCTGCTGCGATTCCTGTCATATTTGCTTCTGCGATTCCGATGTCCCAGTGGCGCTCCGGAAATGCTTTTTTGAATATACCGGTCTTGGTGGCACCTGCCAGGTCCGCATCCAGTACGATAACATCCTCATGTTCTTTTCCAAGCTCTACCAGACCGTTGCCGTAGCTGTCTCTGGTGGCAATTTTCTTTCCTATTTCTGACATAATGCTTCACCTGCTTTCTCCAATTCTTCCATGGCGATTTTGTATTCCTCGTCGTTCGGCGCTTTTCCGTGCCATTCAACGGCATTTTCCATATAGGATACGCCCTTGCCTTTTAATGTCTTTGCAATGATGGCCGTTGGCATTCCCTTGGTCTCTCTTGCCTCTTTGAATGCGGCGCGAATCTGGTCGAAGTCGTTGCCGTCAATGTTAATGGTGTGGAAATTGAAGGCCTCGAATTTTTTGTCGATTGGATATGGGGAGCATACCTGATCCACACTGCCATCGATCTGAAGGTTATTGTTATCCACGATTACCACAAGGTTGTCCAGTTTGCGGAAGCCGGCCCACATAGCAGCCTCCCAGATCTGTCCTTCCTGGATCTCGCCGTCACCGCAGAGGGTGTATACACGGTAGTCTTTTTTATCATATTTGCCGGCAGCTGCCATGCCTACTGCTGCGGAAAGTCCCTGTCCAAGGGAACCGCTTGACATATCTACGCCCGGAATGTGCTTCATATCCGGATGTCCCTGTAAGTAGGAGCCTGTATGACGCAGCGTTAAAAGGTCTTCCTTGGGGAAAAAGCCTTTTTCTGCCAGTGTTGCATAAAGTCCCGGTGCTGTATGTCCTTTGGAGAGCACGAAACGGTCTCTGTCTGCCATTTTCGGATTGGCCGGATCCACGTTCATTTCCTCGAAGTACAGATAAGTAAAAATATCTGCTGCGGAAAGAGAGCCGCCCGGATGTCCTGCTTTTGCACTGTGCAGGGACGTCACAATACTTTTACGTATTTCATTTGCTGTTTGTTTCAGTTCCAGATTTGTCATTTTAACCTAGTTCCTTTCTTTTTGCTGCATTTATAATTCTCTCCTGCCCTCTAAGGCGCGGAGTAATGTTACCTCGTCAATGTATTCCAAGTCGCCGCCGACGGGCACGCCGCTGGCGATTCGCGTTACCTTGATGCCTGTGGGTTTGATTAATTTGCTGATGTACATGGCTGTGGTCTCACCCTCTAAGCTGGAGTTGGTGGCAATGATGACCTCGTCTACGTCGCCGGCCAGGCGCTGCATCAGTTCTTTAAGGCGGATATCGCCGGGGCCGATGCCGAGCATGGGGGAGATGGCTCCGTGGAGCACGTGGTAGACGCCCTCGTACTTGCTGGTCTTCTCGTAGGCAGCCAGGTCTCTGGTGTTTTCTACTACCATGATGGTTTTGTGGTCTCTGCCGGTGTCTTTACAGATGGGACAGAGTTCATCGTCGGTTAAGGTAAAGCACTCTTTGCAGTAGCGGACGTTTTTTTTGGCGTCTAATATGGCGGTGGAAAGGGCTTCCACTGCGTCTTCCGGCATGTTTAAGATATGAAATGCCAGTCGCTGGGCGGATTTGGTGCCGATACCCGGGAGTGCCGATAGTTCCTGTATTAATTTGGTTATCTGTCTGCTGTAGTAGTCCATTTTTACCTCACATTCTCAAATCCATCTCTTATATTACTTTATAATTCCAATTTTTACAAGGTTGTTTTCATTTTTGTTCATTATATGATATAATCACTAATAGTTTTTAGAAAGGTCTGGTAATTACATATGAAAGAAAACATCGCAACGATTCCTCTTATGAACGCAATGAACGCCCATGACGAATGTCCTTTTTGTTTTCTGGAGCGGGAAGCGGAACAGCACGCCATTTCTTTTATTTTGGGTTCTGCCTATATGGAGGATGATATTCGGGAGCAGACGGATGCCACGGGATTTTGCCGGCATCATTTTAAAATGATGTATGACTATGGGAACCGCCTGGGAAATGCATTGATTTTGAGTACGCATTTGCGGAAGCTGAATAAGGAGCTGGGGGAGGAGTTAAAGGGCTTTACACCGGGGAAATCCAATCTGTTGAAGCAGATGAAACGGACGGAAGCCGGCACTGCGGAGGCACGAACTCCGCTGGGTGCATGGATTGCGAAGAAAACGGAATCCTGCTATGTTTGCGACCATTTTAATCAAATTTATAATCGTTACCTGGATACGTTTTTTGATCTTTACCGGAAAAATGAAGAGTTTCGGGAACTTTTTGATCAGAGTAAAGGGTTCTGCCTGCCGCATTTTGGTCATCTGGTGGAGGCGGCGGAGGACAAACTTTCCGATAAGGAGAAGAAAGATTTTTATCCGAAGGCCTTTGCTATCATGCAGGGAAATCTGGACCGGCTTCAGAAAGAAGTTTCGTGGTTTGTGGAAAAGAATGACTATCGGAATAAGGATAAGGATTGGGGGAATTCTGTGGACAGTATTCAGCGTGGAATGCAGAAATGCTGCGGAGGATATCCGGCGGATCCGATTTTCAAGGCGAAATTGTGATGTCAGCAATCCAAATACGTGCCAGAGCCAAGCGAAATTGACGTAGGATTTTCTAGAAAAGGGACGCTACATTTTCTAGAAAATCCTACGTCCCCTTTCTAGAAAATGTAGCGTCCCTAAATTTTAAAATGGCATGCCGCCGAGACCGTTCATGCCGCCGGTGATCTTTGACATGGAGTTGGAGGAGTATTCCTCTAACTGACGAAGCGCTTCGTTGGTCGCTGCCATGATCAGATCCTCTAACATCTCGATGTCCTCCGGATCTACGACCTCCTCGGAAAGCTTGATTTTGGTTATTTCACGCTTGCCGGAAACGGTAACCTCAACGGCTCCGCCACCTGCAGAAGCTGTAATTTCCTTTTCTTCCAGCTCCTTCTGTGCCTCTTCCATCTGGCGCTGCATTCTCTGTGCCTGTTTCATAAGGTTGTTCATATTTCCCGGCATACCGCCCGGAAAACCGCCTCTTTTTGCCATATTCAATCCTCCTCGTGTAATTCTTTTCACTTTGTCGATTGTAACTGATTCCGTTCTTTCCGTCAATCCCAAGAAGCTTCCTCCCCGGGACAAATCCATCATTTTTTATGTGGTCGAAAGTATATAAGTGCAAAAGTGTCTCAACAAAACTCTTTTTCCAGAATTTGTTCTAGAAATCTTCCTCTTCGATGTCAAATTGTATCAGCTGGCCTAAATCCGGATAGACCTCGTCGCTGGGATGTCCGGAATCATTGAGTTTTACCTGAATGTCAATGTCCTTACCGATTCGCTCTGCCGCTGCGGCTTTTAATGCGTCCTGACAGCCGGAACGGTTCTCCTGGACATATTCATAGGCATTGGGGTCTTCAAATACAAGAAGCAAGGTATCATTGGGGCCTAAGGAGCGGACCGCCTTTTTTAAATAGGTTTTGGTAATGCCGGTGAGCTGGGACAATATTCCTCCCCAGCCGCTGATTACCTGCCTGATATCCTCCGGAATTGCTTTCGGAAGCTCTGCTTTTGGGACCGTTGATGCTCCGCTGTCCTGGACGGACATTCCATTTGCACCTATGCCCTGCCTGGCACTCCCCGGCGCCATCACGATGCCTTTTTCCATTTTTTTCTCCAGGCTGTCGATGCGGTCTACCAGGGATGTATAATCTTTTTCCATTTCAGGTTTACATAATTTTATTACTGCAATTTCTATCAGAATTCGCTTCTGGGTCGCGTATTTGATCTGGCTGCCCAGTTCTGAAAATATGCGGATGTAACGCATCAGGATGTCCGTGTCCACCATCCGGGCCTCTTCTTTTAAAAGTACCAGATTTTCTGTGGAAATATCCAGTACATCCTCCATGTCATCTGAGCTCTGTACCAGCATCAGATTTCGCAGATACCAGGTAAAGTCTGTGACAAACTGCCCCAGTTCGCGTCCTTCAATGACCATCTCATCGATAATGCCGATGGCTCCGGTGACGTTTTTGTCCAGAATCTGACGCAAAAGACGGCTGAACACCTCGGTGTCTACTGCGCCCAATGTTTCTAAGACTTTGTCGTAAGTGAGTTCCTGTCCCAAATAAAAAGCGATGCACTGATCTAAAAGGCTTAGGGCATCCCGCATGGAACCGTCTGCCGCTTTGGCGATATAACGAATTGCCCGCTCTTCCACCGCAACATGCTCTGTTTCCATCAAATCGCTCAGACGGGCCGCTATGGTATCGATGGAAATCCGGCGGAAGTCGTATCTCTGGCAGCGGGATAAAATGGTGATTGGTATTTTATGCGCTTCTGTTGTCGCCAGGATAAAAATAACGTAGGACGGCGGCTCCTCTAAGGTCTTTAACAACGCATTGAAGGCTCCTATGGAAAGCATATGAACCTCGTCGATGATATAGACTTTGTATTTTCCCTCGGTGGGGCGGTATTCCACTTCCTCCCGAATCTGGCGGATGTTATCCACACCGTTGTTGGATGCGGCATCGATTTCTATCACATTCATGGAATTGCCGGCCGCAATTGCTTTGCAGGCCGGACATTCGCCGCAGGGACTTCCCTCTACCGGGTGCTCACAGTTGACGGCTTTTGCGAAAATTTTGGCAATTGTGGTCTTTCCGGTTCCTCTTGTCCCGCAAAAAAGATAGGCATGTCCGATTCTGTCCGCTTTTATCTGATTCTTTATTGTTGT
>JAGASC010000167.1 GCA_017621905.1 Roseburia sp. | reverse complement strand
CCATAATCATACCGCTCAATAAGGCAAAAAGAAAACCTATCCACACATTCTGAAAATAATAGGAGCCAATTACTGCAAAAATAGTACCCGTAAGCATAATACCCTCACACCCTATGTTCATCAACCCACACAAATTCATCAAAAGCAGTCCCAAAGCAGCCAGAAGAATAGGGGTTGCCATTCGAAGATCCGACGCAACATAATTTCCAAGATTCACCAAAAACTCCATGTTCCACACCATCCCTTCATTTTATTCCTTTGCAGATTCTTTTTTCCTTTTTTCCTCTATTTCCAGCATTTTCAACGTATTTTTCTTCAATTGGTAAGCATCCAGCTTATGCATAACAAAATAACTGGATACAACAGCAATAATCACCAATGCCTGAATAATACTGATCATAGAAGTCGGAACTTTTGCAAGTATCTGCATCTTGTTGCTCCCTGCTCTTAATGCGCCAAACAAAAGAGCCCCAATCACCACACCAATCGGCGAATTATTTCCTATCAGAGAAACCGCGATTCCATCCGAACCATAGCCGGGCGAAATTGTAGGAACCATACGTTTCTGCACGCCAAGTATCTCACACGCACCTGCAAGTCCGGCCAGGCCACCTGCCAAAAACATTACAAGTACAATATTCCGGTCTGTCTTTATACCGGAATACTTCGCTGCATCTCGATTAAACCCGGACACCCTCACCTCATATCCCTTCTTACTCTTCCACAGAAATATCCAAAAAGCAAAAACAAAACCAATTGCTATCAAAAAGCCTAAGTGCACACGATAATCGCTATATAACCTCGGTAACTCCGCACTTGCTTCCACAGCAGCCGTCTGCTGATTGACTCCCGGCGGTTCTATCATTGGTCCCGCAACCATATAAGCAATAAAATTTGTCGCTATGGTATTCAGCATAACCGTAGTAATAATTTCACTTGCGCCAAATTTCACCTTTAATAAACCAGCAAGCATACCCCAGATACCGCCGCCTATAAATGCAGCAATCAGACATAGCGGAATATGAATAGCGGACGGAATTTCCTTTAAATAAACACCTACAGCCGTGGCGCAAAGCGCCCCTATATAAAGCTGACCTTCCATTCCAAGATTTGTCAGTCCACATCTGTATGCAATTGCATAGCTTAATCCTGTAAAAATAAGAGGGGTCATCTTTACCATTGTCTCGGTCACTGCACTGATACTCCCGAAAGATCCAACCAACAATCCTTTAAGCGCTTCTATCGGGCTTAAGTCCATGGCCTTAATCATAAATGTACATATAAAAAGCGTGATGAAAATCGTCCCAACGGGAACAATGATTTTATATGGAGAAATAGCCAAAGTCTTTTTCTTTTTCATACTTTCTTCCCTTAATAATAAATGTGCATCGACATAACCTGTCCATGCCGATGCACCGTTTTCATTTACTCTGCTTCAGCAATTGTGCCATTTTTAATTCCTTCAAGTGTATTCATAATCAGTTGATATTTTTCTGCATCCAGCTTAGCATCCCAGCCATGCCAATCAGACAAACAGCAACCGCCCTGCTGTAATGTGTATGTATAGAACACATCATCCAATTCATCTGCCGCAATCTTTGTAATCATATCGTCATAAATGGTAACGTAATCTCTAAGCACACTGACAACAACCGAGTCAGGTGCAACATTATACTGGTCACCTACAGCACCAACAGCAAGAATATCCTTTTCGTCTGCTGCCTGTAGCACACCAAGACCTGCAGAATTTGCACATCCGATGATGACGTCAACTCCATCATTAATATACTGTATTGCCATTTCATAAGCCTTATTTGCATCTGTCAGACTGCCGATATAAGCAGTTTCAACCACGCAATCAGGATTGGTAAGGCTAACGCCGTAGGTAAAACCTTCCAGAGCAGCTGTTATGATCGGAACATCCTCGCCTCCTAAAAATGCCACATGATCCGTCGTTGTAAGTGCCCCTGCAATCAATCCGTACATTGTACCCTCATTGACCGGGCCAGCACAAATTACGTTTGGCTGCTCAGAAACATTTTCACTTGCGTAGGAAAGAATAAATGTTGTGTCCGGATAGTTGGCTGCCACTTCATTTGTGGCATCTGCAAACTGAGAACCATGTGCAATAATTACATTATAACCAAGTTCTGCATAATCCTTCGCGTAGCTTCCAAAATCTGATACCGGAACACTTTCAACATAGTCGGCAGTAATTCCATATTTATCAGTCAGATTCTGTATGCTGTTATAACCCACCGTGTTCCATCCACTATCAGTGATTACGCCAGGAAGCAGAATTGCCACCTTAATATCTGAATAATCAAGTGTCGTCTGTGCAGCCTCACCTGTTTCAGCTGTTGTTTCAGCAGATTCAACATCACTTCCTGTTACAACAGTATCGGCCTCCCCACTCTCCTGCTGGTTTGTACATGCACCCAGACATACAAGAAATGTCAATACCGCTATCATCGCCTTCATTTTGCTTCCAAATTTTCTCATCTTTCTTTCCTCCTGTCATTATATTGAATCATGCGTTGTTCCGCTTAATTCCAATAAAAGCAAATAAAAAAATCTACACAGACATTTTATCTGCATAGACCTCTTTGTCCATTGTTTCATTCACAATGTATCAGTTACATTTAATTTTGTATCATATTACTCCTGTTTCTACATTTTGTCAATAGAAAAATTAAAATAATAGCATCAGAATAAAAAAGAACAAAAAAGTATTCTTAATAATATGTAAGTTTTCCGCTTTATTACTTACAATTTTTATTTATATAATTATGATTATTGACATCACATCCTGCTTATGCTATTTTATTTATAATGTATCATGTTACATTAATTTATGTATCTGTATCATTCATTTAATTTTAAATTCCAAAAAGGAGGAAAACTTATGCTATTAATCAAAAATGCCAATGTGGATGGAAAAGGAGTACTATCAGATATTCTGATAAACGACAAGGGCTTCTACCAGGAAATATCTACTCATATCGATGAAACATCTATCCTGGGTTGCCAGGTAATTGATGTAAAAGGAATGATGGCAGCGCCCACATTTGTAAATACGCATATGCACTTTGACAAATGCTACACTGCACTCAAAGGACGTGAAAGCTCCGTTGAGACCCTGGAAGATTCTATTAAAATTATGCATAATATAAAAAGAAATTACACGGTAGAAGACGTAAAAGAAAGAGCCATTCGTGGAATCAAAGAATGCGTTATGTTCGGCACCACTAAAATCAGGACAAATGTAGATATCGATAACATGGCAAATCTGGTAGGTTTAGAAGGCGTACTTGCCGCAAAAGAGGCCACCAAAGATATTTGTGATCTTCAGGTAGTCGCATTTCCTCAAGAAGGCATTTTCTGCAACGAAGGAACCGAGAAGCTGATGTACGAGGCAATGGAAATGGGCGCGGACATTGCAGGTGGCATGCCTGCTGCAGAATATCTTGACGAGCATGCCAGACAGCATGTAGACCTGGTATTTAGCCTTGCTGAAAAATACGGCACTCTGATTGACATGCATATTGACCAGTCCAAGGATATGTTTGATCGTTCTCTTGAATACACCGCCTTTTTAACTATGAAAAACGGACTTGGCGGCAGAGTAACCGGCGGGCATTGTACTTCTATCACCTACCAGAATCAGTCGCACGCCATTAAGGTTATGGAAATGCTAAAAAAAGCGGATGTTAATATCTGCACGAATACACAAGTTCTTGCCATTATGGGAATCGACCAGGAGCCTCGCACACGCGGCGTGACCAGAATTCGTGAAATGGTTGACATGGGAATCAACGTCTGCACAGCCCAAGACACCATATGTGATGGTTTCCACTTATATGGCACGGGTGACCCGCTCGACTACGGCTTAGTTGGTTGCTACACCGCCCAATACAATACGCCAGGCACCGCACAAATCATGTGGGATATGATTACCAAAAATTCTATGCGTGCATTCAATCCTGACGAAAAATACGGCATTGAGGTAGGCAATTGTGCTGATCTGAACATTATTGACGCTAATAACGTGCAAGAAGCCTTCCGCACACGCGCGTCCAGACCATATGTAATTAAAAAAGGTAAGATCATCGCATCTTTCCAGCGTACCGCTACACTTTTATAATTCTAATACTTATTTAGCATATGGTCTGATTCCCAAAAGTTTGACAACTCCTAAAGAACTTTGGAGTCTCTATTTCAATTAATAAAAAACCTCCGTCGGCATCTTCTCCTGCCACGGAGGTTTTTCCACACATCATTTACTTAATTATTTCAACATTAAAAATTTTACAATCGCAACGATTGGGAACACGCCGGATACGCATCCGATTACCTGTGTCTCATTTTCCTGTTTTCCTTCCAGTCTTGCATACATCTTTGCATAAGAGCATCCCAGGAATACAAGGTTCAGCACGAAATTAATCACGTTCACCAATGTCTCATTCAACGGGATGAACAAGAATGCTACTGGCACAATCCACCAGAGGCGGAATACGATTGCAGGAACCTCAAATTTATCAAATAATCTTACCGGTTCCTCTCCATTGGTAACTACATCCGCGCATGCAAAATACACGCCGTAGGGAATCCATGCCAGCCATGCTTTGTCATAGCCCAGTGCCTTTAATGCCTTCATGTGTGAAATAGAGTTGAGCACATAAGCAGCCACTGCTATCACAACCACAAGAATAATAACTCCAACTCCCAATCCAACCAACATTGTCGCAGACCCCATAACTAAATCCTCCTTAAGTTAAAGTAAAGTTCCTTTTTTTCTACTATAATAAAGGAATGGCCCGCTGTCAAACAAAATTTTTACATTTTCTTCACAAAAATGATAGCAATCGTTCCTTTTCACATCCACACTGCGCCCCCCCGCTGTGGGATGTGGATCCAACGCGCGGAACCGTCCGCCATTACCGGATCAAATCCTGTTCACGAAACAGCATATTCACCATAGTCTCATACTCGGCAATACACTCCGCTTTTTTGATTTTCTTCATGTATTTCTCCGGGTTTGTAAAGCTGTGGCCCAGATAGACCCACAATTCTTTCATTTTGAACAGTGTATTCCGGTCACCGGACATGACAGCCGTGTAGCCGTGCAGAATATCGTCAAGGAATGCACGGAGTGTATCTTTGTCCAATCCTTTTATTTCCTGCGTACTGTTCTTCGGACTCGGAACAAACTCCGAATTTATCCGCCGTGCCCTATCCGGCATCTCCTGAACACAAGCTTGCAGAGTTGTTATCTTTTCATCTACTGTAGGATTCAACAACGTTAACGTTCCTCGAATCGCTCCCACCAGCCCGGGATTTGTAAGTATTCCCCGTCCCAACATCACCTTTTCCAATTTCGGAAATTTCCCGACAAGCCCCCGGTAATCCTCCACGGAATAAATGTCTCCATTATAGCAGAGTGAATGTCTGCTGCCCTCCATAGCTGTTCCGAAGACCTCATAGTGCGGTGTGTTTTTATAAAAATCACTCTGCACCCTTGGATGAATGATCAGTTCCTCCAGCGGATATTTCTCATAAATAGCCATCAGACGCTCCCATTCCTGTGGATGCTCCATGCCAATTCTCGTCTTAATAGATATATTCAAAGGACAGCCTGCGAATATCTCCTCCAGAAATGCATCCAATTCCTCCGGCACTGCGAGAAATCCCGCCCCGCGATGCTTTGTTACCACGGTTCCCGAAGGACAGCCCAGGTTCAAATTCACGGTATGATATCCATACTCTGCCAGCACTTTCGCAATGCACAGAAAATCCTCCGCCCGGTTTGTCAGAATCTGAGGCACCACCTGCATCCCGGCATTATGCTCCGGCAAGATATCGTTTATTTCTTTATGATTCAGATTCCTGTTCGTAAGAAATGGGGTAAAATATTTATCAATATTATGAAAATGTCTATGGTATGCGTTCCGATAGACATATCCTGTCAGGCCCTCCATGGGCGCCATGTAAAACTGCATCTCTCCTGTTCTCCTTTGACGTCACTCTCACCAAATTTAACATAGTTTTTATGTCTTTTCAATTCCATGATAACATATTATTCCAAAATCTGTTTGAACTGTGTAACAGTTCAGACAGGTCTACGCATTTACTGCGTAGACCGTAAGAACACGTGGAACATGCAAGCATCCAGCCCCATCGCGAAGCGATTTTTAATGGCTGGATGCACGTAACAGTGAAGGTATCTGAACTGTTACTGAACTGTTACTTGTCTTCGTTATGTTTTTTTCGTTGCATACGATAAGCCTGTAATAAAAAGAGCCACTGCAAAATAGCTTTTTCCTGTGACAGCCTCACAGTGCCATTTGCAACGACTCCGCTTCGTTTTGATTTTCTTATATTTCAAAAATATTTCTAACTACGGCAAAGGCAAGAAGCAACGCAATACTCGTATAAAGAATACCGTTTTGCAGCTTCCCCATCCGCCATTGTCCGGTCTTTACATAGTCCGCTATGTACTTTATAAATACCAGCCCCAGTACCGGAAAAAGTAAAAACAACATCTGATTGCTGTAAAATGCTGTCCGGAAATCCAAATGCAGCAGCGCAACACACATCTGTGTCACCCCGCAGCCCGGACACTTTAGTCCCGTTACCAGATGAAACAGGCAGGGAATTGCAATTCCGGACCATTTCACAAACACAGCATACAATAATCCTGCGCATATTACCAGAATTCCATATCCCAGGACCCGTTTCCATCGTTTTCTCACGGTCCATGCAGTAAATGCATGAACCTGATCTGAACAGTTACTTTTTTTCTTCATTAAGCCAGATTATTTAACTCGTTCTGCATCAATGCATATGCGACAATAGAAAACCCAAAAATACATAAAATTAAATATAAAACGCCGCTGTTGCTGGATGCCATACCCCGGTTGTTCTTAGCCGCATCAATTTTCTCACCCTGTTTGTATGCCCAGTACAGGCCGTAAATTCCGCAGGTAATAAGGCTCAGCAGGAATGCGGTTCCGCCGGAAGTTCCGAAGGTGTTTGAGGCTGTGTTGGCATCATTGGACAGGCAGATAAACCAGTAAATGCCATAAATGCCACAGGTAACGATGCTAAGGATAATACATACTGCAATACTTCTTTTTTGAATCATAACTAAATCCTCCTTAGTTTTCCGAAGGAAAATGCGACTGCCGTTGCAGGAGCAGAGGATTTTCCTCCTTAGTAGTTTGATTTTTTAATATTATATCATACAATGAAACATTGTCTAGCAAATCTTTACCCGGAAATTTTATACCGCTGTTTATAGGCACTTGGCGTCATGCCCTGATGCTCCTTGAAATATCTGGAAAAATAGAACTGGTCGCAATACCCCAGCTCCTCCGCAATCTCTCCCACAGACAGCTTTCCCAATGCCAGCAGCTGCCTGGCGCGTCCCATCACGAGCTGCTCCCTGTAATCACCGATGGACATACCGGTTTCTTTCTTAAAATGCTTTGCCAATGTGCTTTCCGATACATTCAGCATTTTTGCCATGTCCCGCACGGAAACGGAAATTTTCAGTTTGGGGAGCAGTGCAAATAACCGGGCCACCATCTCCGAATAATTCCGGTTGACTTTTGCTTCCAGACCTGCCACCTTTATGAAGGAGGCAACCGCATGATAAATCTCCCCCTGCATATGAAAATAATCTTCCGGCCGGCTGCTGGTGATCCATTGCTTCATCCTGTCGAGAGTCTCGTTTCCAATCTGCATTTCATAATAATTCCTGCATCCATAGAAAAGTTCCAGCCCATTCTGCAGTGAAACATTAATATGAAAATACACTTTCTCCAACCTGTCTTCACAAAAATAATCGTAGGACAATCCGTTGGGAATCAAATACAAATATCCCGGCCGCATCGTATAAACTTCCGTTTCTTTTCCATCTCCGCCGCGCAGCCGCAAATATCCTGCGCCGGATATTACATAATACAGCCGTGAGTAGGGAGAACACATATCCTCACTTCTCCACTCCCGCCCCAAGTCAGCCAATCCTGCTTCCATTACCTCTATTTTTACTGTATTTGCGATCCGGTTGAATGACTCATTATATTTCACATTCATGCTGAAATCTCCATATTTTTGATTGAAATAAACATTGTAATCCCTCTCTTTTTACCATACACTGAAATCATCGGATTCACAATAGGGAAAGGAGATTTTTTATGAATTTCAGACAAGTACATTTGGATTTCCATACCAGTGAAAAAATCCCTGGCATCGGAAGTAAATTTAGCAAAGAACAATTTCAAAATGCATTGAAAGTGGGGCACGTGAATTCCATTACTGTTTTTTCCAAGTGCCATCATGGCTGGGCTTATCACCCATCAAAGGCCAATGAGATACATCCGAATCTGGATTTTGACCTGTTGGGTGCGCAGATTGAAGCAGCTCATGAAATTGGAGTCAAGACACCGGTCTATCTGTCCGCAGGTCTTGACGAGAAGATGGCGCTGCGCCATCCGGAATGGCTTAACGTAGGGAAAGAGAATGGAAAACTTGTGGTTCCGGATTTTTCCACACCTCATTATCATTTATTCTGTTTCAACTCACCTTATTTAGACTATCTGCTTGCTCAGATTGAGGAAGTGGTAAAAAATTATGATGCTGACGGAATCTTTTTAGATATTGTAGGCGTGCGGAAATGTCACTGCCAGTATTGCGCAAAGACACTGATAGAAGAGGGAAAAGACCCGTTGGATGATGCAGCTGCTTTGGAGCTTGGAGAAAGAGTCTATGCAAATTATACCGCCAAGGTGCGGGAAACGATTGACCGGATCAAACCGGGATTGCCTGTATTCCACAATGGCGGCCACATCCGCCACGGCAGACGCGATCTGGCTCATATGGATTCTCATCTGGAGCTGGAGAGCCTTCCTACCGGCGGCTGGGGCTACGACCATTTCCCTCTTTCTGCAAGGTATGTGCAGACGCTTGGTATGGAGTATCTTGGCATGACCGGAAAATTCCATGGTACCTGGGGAGAGTTTGGCGGCTTCAAGCACCCGAATGCGCTGCGGTATGAAGTAAGCCTGTCTGCTGCCAATGGCGCTAAGAGTTCCATCGGTGATCAGCTTCATCCACAGGGCGAGATGGATATGGCTACCTACCGGCTGATTGGTGAGGCTTACAAGGAACTGGAGGAAAAAGAAGAATGGCTGGACCAGGTGAAACCCGTGGCCGATATCGCTCTTTTCTCCTACGAGGCTTATTCCAGTTTTGTCGGCATGGATCAGGGTGACAAAAATTCCAATGTGGATGCCGGCGTGGCAAGAATTCTTCTGGAAGGAAAATATTTGTATGATGTGATTGATGCGGAAGCAGATATGAACCGTTATAAAGTTGTGATCCTTCCGGATTTTCTGCGCATTACCCCTGCCCTAAAGGAGAAGCTGGATGCTTTCCTGCAAAATGGCGGTAAGATTTTGGCTACCGGCAAGTCCGGACTGCTGGCTGATGAGGACACATTTGCTTTTGATTTTGGAGTAGATTATGTCGGGGAATCCGCTTATACACCGTGTTATTTCCGTCCTGCTTTTGAGATGGAGGGACTTTTTGATACTGCCTATGTGTTATATAGCCAGGGCGAGGTGACTGCACTTACCACAGGCGCTATGTTAGGCAGACAGGAAAAGCCTTATTTTAACAGGACGATCGAACACTTCTGTTCCCATCAGCACACTCCGAATTCGGAGGAATTCATGGGACCCGGAATGGCAGAAGGAAAAGATGGTATTTACATCGGATGGCAAGTGTTCTCGGAATACGCAAGCAAGGGAGCGCTTATTTCGAAAAGAATGGTGGAGCACGCACTGGATGTGCTGCTTGGCAAGAATAAAACGTTAGAGATAAATCTTGGTGCACAGGGTGTTGTGACCTTGATGGAACAGGAAGGAAGATACATTAACCATCTGCTTTATGCAGTTCCGGTCAAACGGGGCAGCGGGGTGGAAATTATTGAGGATATTACACCGGTTTATGATATTAACGTTAAGTTAAAGCTTCCGAAAACCATAAAACGTGTTTATCTGGCACCGCAGAGAGCGGACATTCCGTTTACGCAGAAGAATGGGGTGGTTGAAGTTAATGTAGATAAGGTTGACTGTCACCAGATGGTTGTGTTGGAATATTAAAAAATAACCGCAGCACCTATAATGAGCCGGGATTCAGTAAATGAATCCCGGCCCTTTGCTTATAATCCCAAACGTAACTGTTCAGTACCTTCACAGTTACGACCGCAAGCCCATTAAAAATCGCTTCGCGATGGGGCTTGCTTGTGTATGTTTTACGTTTTCATACGCCCTATGCAGTAAATGCATAGGGCTGTCCTGAATAGTTACTCCCAAACTTCATTTTGCCCCTGTCGTAAAGCAGATGAGAAACAACATAATTTTTTATATTTTTTTAAGATTTCTTTACGATTATTGTGCT
>JAGASC010000166.1 GCA_017621905.1 Roseburia sp. | reverse complement strand
CGGTATTTCCGCTATCCTCGATGTCTCCAGTGTTACCACTATCTCCCGCATTTCCGGTATTTCCCGTATTTCCGGTGCTGCCGCCATCTCCGGTAACGTCTCCGCTTCCTGCGCCGGAATTGTCTGCCACAACATCATTTCCAGAGATCGTATATGTTACTTTACCTTCGATCACCAACTCTTTGCTTCCAACCTCCACTGTTTCAGAAACCTTTGCGGTGCGTGTAGCATCTGCCGCTTTCACTTCTAATGCACTCACAGGAATCAGCGAAATCACCATGGCTGCGCACAAGAACAGAGACAATAATTTTCCGTTCTTTTTGCGATGTAGAACGCACACTCCCGCCAGCAGTACAATAGCAAGAATCACCAATACACTCCAAAACAGTACATTATTGCTGTCACCGGTAGCCGGCGCTCCGACTGTCTTTGGCACCAGAACCACTGTGAGCGTCGCGGTGCCGCCATTGCGTGAAAGACTCGAAATGCTCAGAGATGCATCATCTTCCACCTGATATCCGCTTGGAACGACGCATTCAAGAGATACATTCTTCACTTCACAATCATTCATATTTTGTGCAGTAATCACTGCAGTAATCTTCTCATTCGAAGCATACTTCTGCTTGTCTGTTTTTAAGGTAATCTGTACGCCGTCCTGTGTACATGTTGCTGCACTCACAGGAATCGTTGTAGCTACCAATGTTACAAGCATAAGAAACAACATTGAAATTTTTTTGAATTTCTTCACAATATAACCTCCTGTTATCAATCATATATTTGCAAAAATTCATACCGAGGTCTTTTATCTCTACTGTTGTCACCTCCTTCTGAACCCACTCGCCCAAACAAGTCGAATAAAATACGACTGCTTAACATATTTGTAAAAATTTATACCGAGACCTCTGTAAAGAATTTTATACACGTGTGTGATATTTTTTCGTCCTGGTTTTTTGTTATTCCTACCTGACATGTTCCACCAAAGCAGTATCAGAAATATAGCATTCTCCTTTGGCAAACCCTTTCAGCTCAACAAAATAACAATAAGCCTCTTCCGGAACCGTACCGGAAACACAACTGTTAGTTATTTCCGCTTTTGCCCCCTTCCATTCCTTCGTCATTCTGTTGTTTTTATCATATTCCGCAGGTTCGGTAAGATAATAAATCTCTGCCGCTATATCTGTAAAATCTTCCGGTATCGCTATTTCAAAGGATATGTTTCCAAAATCTTCCGGTTCGGTTACCGGTTTTATCAAAGGTAATTTACCATTTATAATACTACTTGCAAAACGATATCCTTCCGGCGCATTCCATGCCGAAAGGTGTCCATGTCCAAAATCCGGCAACATACAAAGGAAAGAATCGCTTTTTTTCGTAGCCTGGTATGACAGGCTGTTGGCGCCGATTGAAAAACAGGTGTCGTAGCACCAACACTGCCACAAAACCGGGAAATTGACATTTCCTAATCGTTCTGCCGCACTCCAGGCTTTTTTTACTAATGGTTCTCTGAAAATCTGAGGCAGCTGCGGCGCCGGCAAATAATCCAGATACGCACTTCCATACACTGGAATTGCAAATGCATAACGAAGATCATAACCTATAGCAAGCGATGTAATCACTGCTCCCCAGGATATCCCGGCAATTCCAATTTGTTCAAGCATAATGTGAGAATCACTCCGCAGAATATTATGTGCCAGAATGATATCAACAACACCATGATAAAGCCACTGATCACCCAAAGGTTTTTCACATTCCTTTTCGCTTACCTCCTTATCCGGACCCGTGCGATACCCTTCTTCTTCCAACTCACCATATAAATCATGTGTATACTTTGGCTCCTCCGGCGCTTCTTCTGTCCCGACAAGACCTCTCCATTTTTCATTCGGGAAATAGCCGGTGGTATCCATAGCAATAGCAGCAAACCCTCTTTGATTCCACTTTTTAATCCATTCCGCGAATGCATGTCCACCACCGCCATGTACCAGTACCACCGCTGGAACCTTTTGTCCTTCTTTCATTTCCGGATAACCTATGTATGCAAAAACTTTTGTTTTTTTTCCCTGATATGCTGCACCCTCGTACCAAAGTGCTTTTATTCCGTACCAAGCCGTAGACGGCTTCGGGTCATACTCCGGAATATATTGAACTTTTGGTTCTATTTCACAAAAATTTTCCAGCCTCATGATTTTTCCCCCTCTTGATGATGAAAACTATGGTATCCGGCTTCTGCTACAACCTGTTCTCCCCAAGGCAGTTTCACCTCTGCAGTCGTCCCAAAGGGAACATCCAGCAGTACATCCGTATAACCCGCCTGCTTCTGCCATTTGAGATAAATCATTCCAAATGGTGTTTCCACACCTGCCTCAGCATACAGTAGTTTTTTCGGCAAATAAGGCTGTATTTTAAAATTCTGCCAGCCTTCTTCTCCCGGCCTGATACCTGCGATATGGCTGTACAGCCAGTATCCCACAGAACCGTACATCGGGTGGTCATGAGAATTCATACCGGAACCGCGCTTAAACTCAAACCTCTCCCACACCGTAGTGGCACCATTCTGCAGCATGTAGCCCCAGGAAGGATATTCTTCTCTGGTCATAAGCTTCCACGCGGTATCCACATACCCATACTCGGCAAGCATATCCATCACATATCTGGTATTCAGGTTTCCGGTGGTAATTCTATATCCAGCCTTTGCGACTGCTTCATGCATTACCTTTGCAGCAAGTTCTCTCTTTTCCTTCGGCAATATGCCAAGCCATAACGCAAAAGCCTGACTGCCCGCAGAACCACTGTCTACTATGCCGGTTTCCCCATTCCACCATTTCTCCAGGAAGGCTTTCTGTACCCGTTCTGCTTCTTTTTTATTTAACTCTGCCGCCTGCACATCCTTTCTGATTTCTGCAAATTTCTGCAGGAGTTTGTAATTATAATAATGATATCCGGTAGACATCAGTATTCCTGGTGTCATAACAGAACCTGCGTTTTCCATCGATACACAACAATCTGCAGGACCCGCCCAGTCACCATAATGTGAAAATGTCACGATTCCATCCTCGCTGTATGCCTTCAGACATTCATTCCATGCTTCAAAATGCTCATAATGCTTCTCAATATCTGCCATACTTCCATAGTGCAGATAGTTCTCCAGCGCAGCAATCAGAAATGAGGAACTTACCGGATCCGCCGGACGATTTCCGAAAACGTAAGGCGCTGTACAGGTAATCGCTCCATCTGCGGATTGATCAGCAGTAATGTCATCCATAATCTTTGAAAACAACCTGCGCATGTTAAAATTATAAGGCATTTCCTCAAAACGCACAGTGGTATCATTAAGCCATCCCATTCGCTCGTCTCGTTGCGGACAGTCAGTTGCAATGGAATGCAGATTGTTCTTTTCTGTCTGAAGAATACATTCCTGAATTTGGTTTACTACAGGGCTTCCACATTTAAAAAAGCTTTTGTTCTTAATATCTGTACTTAAAGCGATTGCCTTAAAATTTTGAGATTCCGGGATATCATGCCATCCCGCCACATAGATATATCGAAAACCATGGTATACAAACCGTGGTCTCCATATCCGTTTCTTCTTCTCTCCACCACATATAAACACATCCAATGCTTTTGCATCTCTTATGGTTTCTGCATCCTTACTTCCATCCGGAGCAATATTTTCTACATGGTATATCTTTACCTCTGTTCCTTCGGGCATTTCCGCCGGTATCAGGACCTCCACGATTCCGGCTATGTTTGTTCCAAAATCAAATACATACCCGTTATCCACTTTCGTCTTTACCACCGGCAAAAGTATCTCATTGTTCCTGATGGGGCGGATGGTCTGCGCCTTCATCTCAGGAGGTGCTTCCGTTACAACAACCGACGGATGGGTATACTCCGTTTTCACCCGCTCATCATGCATCTCCCCATCAAAAAGATTGCTTGAAACAATAGGACCACGTCCACACATCCAGCTTTCATCCGTAGAAATCCGTACTATTTCACCGTTATCATACTCTACACACAATTCTGCAGTCAGCTTTGGTTGCCCAAAAAATTCCACTGTTCTGGGAACATACTTTAAATATTCGCCATTGTTTCTTCTCCACCCCTCTCCAATCACGACCTCAAGAACATTGTCTCCCACATGAAGCATATCCTTTACCGGCAAAGTCACATAATAGCAATGCTTTGCATAATTGGAAATGGCAGGTTGCAGATATGCGTCGTCCACCTCAAGGCCATTCAGTGTAACGTACTGATAACCAATTCCGCATATATACAGATATGCTTTCTTTACTTCTCTCTCAATAGCAATCTGTTTACGGAAGTACTTCGCCTCTCTCTCTGTATCCCAGGGTGTTGTAATCCACTCTGCTGTCCAAACCTCCATGAAAACAGCCACAAAGAAATTTTCGTCTGTGGTGCTTTCATTTCCGTCATTATCTTTGATCTGCACTGTCCAGAACAATTCTTCACCGGTCTTTAACGACTCACCGGCATACACAGCTGATTGGCTTTTATCCGAAATCCAGCCGCTGTCCCATTTCAGTTTTTCTTCTGTTCTCACGGTCAACCGATAGGCTGATTGATATTTCCCATTCTCCGAATGCTCCGCCGCCCAGGAAAAAACCGGGGTCGGATTGTCTGTTACGCTGCCATAATTTGTGTCACCATCCACGGCAAGGTATTTTACCTTAAAATACATATGTATCTCCTTCTACCTATTCCGGCTTCATTTCAAAGTCCTCTAACAATGTCTTTTTTAATTTTTAATGCAATGCCCCTTAGACCACTATCAAACAGGCTATAATCATCCGTCCATTTCTCGCCCTTTGTGTGAAAGCTGGCAGGTCCATGAGGTTGTACCAACTTGGGAACTTGATGGAGAGGGCCAAATACATTTCTTCTTGTTCCTACAATTGTTACATCAATCGGTTCTGCAGCTCTTACCGCTTCGGTAACATCCGCTTCGTATGGATCCCACCCGAGCACTGTTGTTTTACCCAAAGTTGTCACTTTGGCACAGCCACCGGTAAAATCCAATGGAGAGAGTACAATGCGATCACCCGAAGAAATATCCAGCTTACCTCTATACATATCAGGAGTCAGATGAAACGTCATACTACCTGTATAAAAAGGCAGATTATAGTCCTCATAGTTCCTGTAGCCAATCGTCTTAGGTAAATCCACAAGTACACGTCGCCGTCCATCAATGGAAACTCCAAAATCGCCAATCAAGTATAATGCCTCGATGTTAGTAGTACACATAAAATCTACATTAACAGCTACAATATTTCTTCCAGTTTTCAGTGTACCCTCAGGAATCTTCATTTTCTTAAAACAGTCATCAATCCAAAAATCATTCCTATTCTCATTGGAAAGCACAACTCCATTTATCTTATAGATATTTAGCTCCGGACGCTCACCGGCAAGATACACATCACCTTCGGGAAGTTTTTCAATCTCAAATTCGTATTCCAGTTCCAGTTCACCATACTTTTGCGTATCATGAAGCTTGGCAAACCAGGGCTGAAGCATTTGACCGCCTCTATATTCCAATCCGATGGAGTCACGCACAGCACGATCCGCCTTCAGCACTTCCTTTTCTTCCGAAAAGACACATCCCTTCCAACGCCACTTAACCCAATCAAGAACACAGACGTTTTTTTCATCCATACTATAAGAAAACTCACCGTCTATCACAGTTTCAACGAGAGTTTCATATTCCCTGGTTTCCGGAATATTTTTTTCATCTGACAATGTTAATATAAAGCAGCGTGTTCCGGCAGCCTCTAAAGACAATGAAATAGATATCATCTGATCCGCCTGTCTAACCAGCTTGTTTGCATTCCAGCGTGTTCCATCTTCAAAATCCCATTCTTGAAGCTGATATCCGGAAGGCACTTTAAAAGACAACAGAAGGTCATTCTTAGCACGATTACGATCTGTATTTAACAAAACGATTGCATAGCCTTTCCCACCAAAATCTTTCCTAACCTGAACCAATATATCTTTTTCTGTATTTCCACTTGCATTGATGACTGAAATATATTCATTTGATGTACTTCTAATCGCTGAAATAATTGCTTCTTCCTCAAATGGAACACAAATACCCCGATTACTTAAATTCCGTGCCGCATCAGAAAGTGCCGCATCCACATAGTCAGGAACTTCTCCTGCAAAGATAACACTTCCTCCCATATCTATAAATTTTTCCAGAAGAGACAAAGTGTTGGGACGGATAGTAAGCATATTTCCCACAAGCACTGTTCGATAGCATTGCTCGCCTACACAAAGAACAACATGTCCCTCTGCATCTCTTTTCACAGAGCCTATAACTTCCATCATCTGCTCTTCTCCGTAATCAAAGTCAATTTGATTTCCGAGGAGCATATTACAAAGCCTTTCATAACGTTCTTCATAAGGTTCAATATCCGGTGATGAATTATATATCCATTTAGCCCATCCGGCATATGCCTGGCACCAGACCGATTCGATAGGATTCAAAACCAGAACGTCACAGGTCGGCTTGCCCTCAGATATAACAAGACCAAAACGTGCAAAGTAATCCTCCACCGCGGCATAATCATGATACCAAGGCGACTGGTGTAAAATAGATGCAGGATAATCACGTTTTGCTTCCCCTTCCATGGTATACCAGGACAGATGTGGGCAGCGCAGATTAATGCCTAACAATGCCTGCCAGTCTCCCACCGTCTTGTGGGATTTAAAATCAGACTGCCAGCCAATACAACCGTAAAGCTCTGAAAGTAACCATTTTTTTCCCAACTGCCTTGCTGCAGAGGATAACTGCTTGACAATCCAATACTCTCGCCCATGTTCTCCTAAATAGTCCACGCCCGGATATCCCATATGCTCATAAAAGCGCATCACTGATCCATTCGGTACAGTCTGGTTCATAAGAGAATTTTCGTGTAATGCATGTCCGGTTAAAATAATATTATGATCCTCACACCACTCATTGATAGGCTTGACAAATCTTTCAATAAATAGATTATTTGCCAAATCAATATAATGCAGCTTGATTTGTGCTACCTTTTCTCCCTTAAAGCGATAATACAACTCTGGAATTATCGGACGGGCATCATAGCCATATCTTTTTTTAAATTCATCGAGTATATCATCCGTCCAGCACATGGAGCAGGATATAACACCATCATCTTCCTGCCTATCATCAAGACAGTGTCCTCTGTGCGGCTCGTCTATAAAAATACCCTTGATACTTCTGCCTAAACGATCACCGCAATGACGCGAATATTCCTCATGGGTCAATTCAATAAATTTTTCTGTCGCCTTAAGACTCATGGTGTCAAGATATGTAGTCCCATTATAATTTGAGCTACAAGTGTCGAGATCTATGGCGAAACGCAGAACTTTCCATTCTCCTGGAATATCCGAAACTCCAATGGATATTTCTGATTCTACCTGTACAATTACAGCCGATACATCTGCGGTTTCTTTATCGATTTCTTTGTATGCCCACATATTGATTCCATCCATCTTTGCCAGAAAGAGAGCATACGTATCTTCTGCTGCCTCGTATGTTTCAGGAGACATTTCATAAACACGCAAAGATTTCATACGATACCCGGGATCAATGGTTACCTTTCCACCTGCACTCCCTGATGGCCATCTGTCCTCATCATACAGCCATGCCTCCATGCAATCGCATTGAGCTGTATCCGCCAGCTCATTGATCAGCTCAAACCACTCTTCACTGAGATACTCAGTAATAAGGCCGGCCCTGGAGTGCATGAAATACCCTCCCATTCCCATTTCTTTCATGATTTTTGCCTGTCTTATCAGTTCTTCTCCACGAAGTTCACCATTCCAAGCCCAGAAAGGCTTGCTGCGATAGGCATTAGAAGGCGATGCAAATTCCTGTTTCAATTGTTCTATGTTCACGATTCAAAAACCTCCTCTTTTAGCAGATTTAAATCTTCGAATGCCGGACTTTTCATTATCTCACCTTAAACATTTTCCGGTTTTATCTCCAGCTCCAACGGGAAATCACCCAGCTTATTTACCTTATAACCATTCTCTTTGTATTCCTCATAATCAAAGGCTTCCAGCTCATCAATGGCAAGCTTGTGAAACTCATAAAAATTCTTCCACCACTCATATCCACTGCCGAGTTCTGCATTAAGATATGCGTCTGCAATATCGCAGCCCATTGCCGGTGCCACATAGAAGGCACCCATTGCAAGCACGTTTACCCCGTTACCGGTAATTGCACGAAGTGCTGCAGGTACACTTTCAACGACTCCTGCGTGCACATGAGGACACTTGCTTGCTGCAATATGTATTCCCATACCTGTGCCACAGAACAGAAGTGCTCTTTCAAATTCACCCTCTGAAATCATCGCACCTACGCGAAGTCCTACCCTGTGGAACATCAAATCAGTATCGTTGGAATCCGAATCAGCCTTAACACCCATGTCTGTAATTTCCCATCCCTTATTTCTGAGGTGTTCACAAACTGCTTCCTTAAGTGGATAACCTGCAAAATCTGCACCTACAACTATTTTTTTGTCTTTTACTAACTTCATATGATTTCCTCCTCAAATATTTTTTCTATCAGTTTCATGGCAAAGAGCCAGTTCATTTTCTCTGTAGGATGATTGATTCTGTTTGAGAGAAGGCGTGTAGTATCAACCTCATTTTCTTTCAACGTCTTCCATATTTTATAGCAATCACAAATTTCAACATTTTCTGCCTTGCATATTTTTTTTGCTGCTTCAACGTATTTCTCGAGAGAACCTTCGCTGGATTTTATCATATTTGCATAAGCCTCTCTGGTATAGGAATCTGTTACTTCGTCACTTACAGAATCTGCCATAAGATTAGGTGTCATAAATATGATTTCTGTTCCACATTCCCTAAGTTTGACTATGATATCCTTTATAGCTTCTTTATATGCATCCAGGTTTTTTATTCCTCTACAGCAATCATTAAGCCCAAAGCACACAACCGTTAAATCCGGTTTATATACACAAACATCTCTTTCCACACGCAACAGACCGCCCGGTGCATTATCACCGCTTATTCCTGCATATATCATATTGATCGGAACACTTGGATAAAGCATTTGAAGTATGTCGCGAAATTTTGTGTGGTAACCTTCTTCCACACGGAACTCCGTTTCAAAGCTTCTTTCTCCTGTTTTGTAAAGCTCAAAACAGCCTTGCGTAACACTATCGCCAAAAATGCGATTGTAATTGGTTTTGCGCCTTTTACATCATTTTTCTTTGCAATAATTTTTTTTAATATATTCATATCATTGCCCTCTTAACTGCTATTTCTTTGTTTTTAATGAATACCCGTTTATACAGAAATGATGGAAGCAAGTACTTCTCCAAATCTTTTTCCCAAACGCAAATCCGAAATGCCATCAAAGTGTGCACCATCAGAACCAATAGGAATATCTTTTGTTGTCACCAAACAGATATTTTCATCCTCTTCGGCAACCTGCTTCTGTGCAGCACGTACCATATCCGACCAGGGATGTTTAGATGTTTCTGTCGCAATTTCGCCAATCACAACCGGGAGCTGTTCGTCCCGAAACTCTGCACGGACACAATCCACCAATGCACGCAAGTAATCCGGGTATCGCACAGCAGCATTTTCCCGATCTGCATCGGCTTCCCCCTGCATCCACACAAATGCCTTGATATGAGGACGAAACCCTGCCTCTATCAGACGGTTCAACCCTTTTGTCATTGTTTCACTCCATGCTCGATAACAATATCCCCTATGCGCGACAAAATGGCTCGGTTCAAACTCCCATAGAGTTCTGGGATACCAATCAACGATCAAACTACTGCCTCCCATGGCATATCGAAGTAATGCAAAATTCTCGGTATAATTTCTGTTCAAAACCGATGCGATACCAT
>JAGASC010000165.1 GCA_017621905.1 Roseburia sp. | reverse complement strand
CCCTATGGAATGATGATTACAGCCAGTCATAACCCAGCTATCTATAACGGAATCAAAGTATTTACCGCCGGGGGACGGGATGCGGACGAGATTCAAACAAAGGATCTCGAAGACTACATTTCAGATAATAAATCTGGTCAGGAGGTGTATACGCTGGATTATGAGACAGGAAAGGCAGAAGGCTATATAGAAGAAATCTACCCGCTGAATGAATATCTGGATAATATCATAGCCTCGGCAGACATGGAGGCCATCCGCAATGCAGGACTGCGAATTGCATTGGACCCCATGTACGGTGTCAGCGAGACATCCTTGAAAACAATTCTTTTGACAGCCCGCTGCGAGGTGGCGACGATTCACGAACGGCACGATACCCTGTTTGGCGGAAAGCTGCCTGCGCCTTCAGCAGCCACCTTGCACTCCCTGCAAAATTACGTGGTAGAGAAATACTATGATATTGGCATTGCCACCGATGGAGATGCCGACCGCATCGGTATCGTGGATGATAAAGGTAATTTTCTGCATCCAAACGACATTCTGGTACTGCTTTATTATTATCTTGTAAAATACAGGGGCTGGCGGGGGCCGGTGGCAAGAAATATTGCCACTACCCACATGTTAGACAAGGTGGCAGAAAAATTCGGTGAAAAATGTTATGAGGTGCCGGTAGGGTTCAAATATATCTCCGCAAAGATGCAGGAAACCGGAGCAATCATTGGCGGAGAATCCTCAGGTGGACTGACGGTACACGGACATATTAACGGAAAGGACGGAATCTACGCAGCGGTGCTTCTGACAGAGATGCTGGCGGTAACCGGAAAGAAGCTTTCCGAAATCATGAGCGATATTCGCACCGAATGCGGAGAAATCCACATGGAGGAGCGTGACTACCGATTTACGGAAGAGAAAAAGGAGTACATTTTTAAAATTCTCATGGAGGAGAGACAACTTCCCAAATTGCCGGAGGAAATCGAACACATTTCCTATCTGGACGGCAGCAAGGTATATTTTTCTAATGGTGGCTGGGTCATTGCCCGCTTTTCCGGCACGGAGCCGCTGCTGTGGGTTTTCTGCGAAATGCCGACACAGGAAGCTGCCCGGGAAATTTGTGAGATTTACGAAGAATTTTTGGAGTTGAACACCTGAATCAGATTTCTGAATGCTTTGAAAACTATTCGACATATGAAAGCTATGATAAAATTGAAATAGTAAGATGATTTTAAGCATGGGCAAGGAAAAGAGATGATGAAAAGACGAAAAGAAAGCAAAAACAACCAAAATCATTGAACCGCAGGCTGCTGACCTTTCTGATTCTGTGCTGGGCGGCACCCATTGTAGCCTTTTTTGGATTTACCACGCTGTCCTATCAGAAGGGCATTATAAAAAAGGCAGAAGTGTTAAAAGAACAGGAACTGAGAAATATTTCTTCCTTTGCTTCCATACGGATCGGAGATGCTATCAGCCTTTGCCAGAGACCTTCCTATGAGAGGACTTGGGAGAATTCCTGGAAAAACTATCGGTCAGGAGATATTACGGAAAAAGAATATTTGCAGGAAGTGGGCAGCAGCCTGCGGGGGAAATTTTATCTGGATGAACGGTTCCATATGTATGCCTACTATCAGTACGGACAGGAGACTCCGGATTGTTTTTCCTCGCGGGTCGGTATGTCTTACGGGAATTACATAGAGAAGATTCAGCCAAAGCTTACGGATATTATAGAGTCCAATTCATCGTATACCTATGTGAGAGTGATTGATGGCAGGATTTTTATTATCCGCAATCTATATACCACCATGAATTACAGGCGGTACGGCACCCTGGTAGTGGAACTGAACCGTGATGAGGTTTTTTGTGATGTATCTGCGGACATCCGGCAAAATTTGATAGTTTGTGTAGGGGACAAGGATTCTATTCTGAATTTTACGGACGTAACAGTGGGGAATGTCATGGATGCCGCGAAAAGGGATGAGCGCAGTGATTTGGCAGAAAAATTGCTGCAAAATTATGACGGCAGCAGTAACTATGTAATGAATCGGATCGACGGGAAAAAATATATTGGATATCTCTATGAGAACAGACATGACAATTACAACATGGGCATTCTGCTTTTTGCAAAGCGGAGCGAAATCTATTCCAGTCTTTATGAATTGTACCTGATGGTGGCAATTATGCTGCTGTTTTTTATCCCGGTATTTTGTTGCGGTATTTATTTCCTGCGGCGGCAGAGTCAAATGCCCATCAACCGCATCCTTATCGCATCCCGGAGAATGAAGGAAGGCGAAATCGGAACTGTGGTGGGCGGAGGACGAATGCCAAATTCTGAATTTCAGTATCTGATGGAAAACTTTGATGACATGTCCGCTCAGGTAAAATACCTTTTTGATTACGTATATGATGAGAAGCTGGCGCGAAAAGACGCCCAGATACAGGCGCTGCAGGCCCAGATTAATCCCCATTTTTTGAACAATACACTGGAAATGATGAACTGGCAGGCCCGCATGTCAGGAGATGCGGTGGTGTCGAAAATGATTGAGTCACTGTCCACCGTGCTGGATTATCGCATGAACCGGGCGGAAGTAAAAGAAATTCATCTGGCAGAGGAACTGCAGTGCACAGATGCCTATTTTTACATTATGTCCATGCGTTTTGGGAAAAGGCTTCAGATTGAAAAAGAGATTGATGATGAGCTGCTTTACATCCTGGTACCGCCGCTGATTTTGCAGCCCATCGTAGAAAATGCCATCGTCCACGGAATAGAAATTGTAAATACCGGCAGCATCCGCCTGAAAATTTTTCACGATGAGGAAAAAGTGTATTTTCAGGTGCGAAACACCGGGAAGAAGATGACAGAAGCCAATAAACAAAAGATACAGGCCATATTAACGAAGATGAGTCGGCGATTCCGAGTCAGCAGGACAGGCATATATCCATAGGCATTCGAAATGTAAACCGGAGAATCAAGCTGGTCTACGGGGAAGAATACGGGCTTACCATTGATCAGAATGAAAATTGGGAAACTATCTCTGAGATTACGATTCCCTATCGGCAGCGGAGAGAAGAAAATCCGGGAAAAGAACGGAGTGAGGTCGAGGCAGAATTAAAAAAGGTGACCGGAGTGGTGAGGGATCAATGACAGCGCAAAAGAATAAGCAGGCTGCAGAGTAAAAATAAGGCGGTGGCAGAGGAGAGTGGAATAAAATGGCGGGAAGGGAGGAAATAGTATGTATAGAGTCATGATTGCGGATGATGAACCGATTATCGTAGAGGGACTGTCCAGAAGTATTGCCTGGGAAAAATGGAACTGTCAGGTGGTGGCAACCGCCAATGACGGTCTGGAAGGAAAACGGCTGGTTGAAGAAAAGCGACCGGACATCATTTTTTTGGACATCTGCATGCCGGAAATGGACGGGCTTTCCATGATTGCGGCCCTTTCCTGCGAGTTTCCTGACTTGGAGGTCAGCGTGCTGACCGGTTTTCGGGATTTTGAGTATGCACAGCAGGCAATTCGCCTGGGGGTGACCAGATTTCTGTTAAAGCCTTCCAATATGGGCGAATTGGAGGAAGCCATCAGTACCATGTGTGAGAACCTGAAAAAGAAAGGAATTACCGGAGAGCTGCCAACGAACAGGGCGGAAAATGAATATGTGTACGGAAAAACAAATCGGACAGAAAACTGTGCCGGGAGTGAGGAAGTGAACAGGAAAGAGAAAGGGGAAGAAAGCAAAGATAGTGGGGAAAAGAATGAGCACGATAGCGTATGCAGCAGCTTTATTGTGAAGAATGCTTTATGTTTTATAGAAGAAAACCACACTCGGAAATTGACCTTAAGCGAAGTGGCGGAAAAGACCTATGTGAGCCAGTGGCACTTAAGCAAGCTTCTGAACCGCCATACCGGCCAGAGCTTTTCCGATATCCTGAACCGTGTCAGAATTGACCATGCCAAGGAATTATTGAAGAACCCGGCCCTCCGCATTGGAGACATCTCGGAGCAGGTGGGGTTCCTTGATTTGGAACATTTTTCCAGAGTATTTAAGAAGCAGGAAGGCGTTTCTGCTAATGAGTACAGAAATCAGGTGTTGGGAAAATGATTTATTAGAAAAACTGCATAAACTAATAAGAAATAATGCTTTATATCATATGTGAAAAAGCTATTCATCCAGAGGAAAATTGTGGTAAAATATTGGTGTTCAGTTTTTAATAAAAAAAGAAAGGAACGAAGGAAAAAATGTTAGAGAAAATGTTTAAACTGAAGGAAAACAACACCACGGTCAGGACTGAGATCGTTGCTGGTCTGACCACATTCATGACAATGGCTT
Organism: Roseburia sp.; assembly: GCA_017621905.1. GTDB lineage: Bacteria > Bacillota > Clostridia > Lachnospirales > Lachnospiraceae > Roseburia. The sequence continues at coordinate 1,659 of JAGASC010000165.1, read as the reverse complement.
ACATCATTGCCCTGAATCCTAATCTGCTCACCGGTTTTGGCAGCGACGGAACCCCTGCACTCTGGAATGGTATTTTCCTTGCAACCTGTGTTGCATCCGCAATTGGTATGTTTGTCATGGCATTCCTTGCAAACAAGCCCTTTGCAATGGCTCCCGGTATGGGACTGAACAGCTTCTTTGCAGTTGTTGTAGCCAATATCGTAAGCATTACCGGCCTGAGTTATGTGGAGTCTTTTCAGGCAGGACTTTGTATCATCCTGATCGAAGGTATCGTATTTCTTATTCTTTCCGTGCTGAAAGTACGTGAAAAGATTGTAGACGCCATTCCTCTTGGTGTTCGTCTTGGTATTGCACCTGCAATTGGTCTGATGCTGATGAATATCGGTCTTGGATCCAACGCCGGTGTTTATTCTGAGACAGGTGGTCCCTTCTATGTGATGAAAGATTTCTTCGGAGCACTGACACCAAGTCTTGCAAGCACAAATATGGGATCCGGCTATGCAACTATGGTTCTGACTGTTGTTACCATGTTCGTTGGTCTGTTCGTGATTGTTATTCTTGCACATAAGGGCGTAAAAGGAGCTGTAATCCTTGGTATGCTGGCAGCAAGTATTATTTACTGGGCAGGCGAATTTATCTTCCTGGGAACAAATCCATTTGCATCTCTTTCCGGTGCTTCTTTCGTTCCTCCTGTGAAGGACATGTTTGAGACCACATTCTTTAAATTTAATTTTAGCGGTTTGATTGAAATCGGCTGGTTTACTGTGATCACTCTGATTGTTACCTTCTGTATCATCGATATGTTCGATACCATCGGAACCCTGGTCGGTACTGCAAGCCGTGCGGGTATGCTTGATAAGGATGGCAAAATGCCTAACATGAAAGAAGCTCTTCTTGCTGACGCCGTTGGTACGGTAGCAGGTGCTTGTACCGGTACTTCCACCGTTACAACTTTTGTGGAATCTGCATCCGGTGTTGAGGCAGGAGGACGTACCGGTCTTACTGCACTTACCACTGGTATCGTATTCCTGGCATGCAGCTTTATTGCTCCGATCGCAGCAATCATTCCTGCAGCAGCAACCTCATCCGCTTTGATTTATGTTGGTGTTCTGATGATTACCGGTCTTAAGAATATTGACTTTAGTGATATGAGCCAGGCACTGCCTGTTGCACTGATGCTGATCGCAATGCCTATTTCCGGATCTATCGGACATGCAATTGGTATTGGACTGATTGCTTACACTGTTATGAAGGTATTTACCGGCAAGGCAAAGGACGTATCTGTTCTTACCTATGTATTATCTGCAATCTTCCTGATTAAGTTCTTCCTGGTTGCATAAGCTGAAATCTAAAGATATTGTAACTGGTCAGAACAGGACTATGCAGATGCTGCAGAGCATTACAGAGAATGTTTTGTAAATCAACAAAGTCGATTGTATGAAAACATGGAACATACAAGATATGATTTGGGCGGCAGAGACAAGATATTGTCTTATGCCGCCCTTTATTCATGACAATAGAAAGTACGCAGAGTGTACTTTCTATTGTTTGATTACCGGATTATTTTTCCGCCGATAATAACTTTTTGTGTGGAGAGATCTTTTTGGGATAAAAGAACACAGTCCCCATATTTGCCTGTTTCAATGCTTCCGCATACAT
>JAGASC010000164.1 GCA_017621905.1 Roseburia sp. | reverse complement strand
TTACTATCCATTTTCAATCGTATAAGCTCCAAGGTACATATCAGATCTGCAACTTGAAACAGGCGGTATTCTGAAGGAAGTACCTTCCTGAATTCAACTTCCGGAAGAAGCGCATTTAATACAGAAGAAAGAATTCTTGTGAGTTCAATTTGTCCATTATCGTAATATACCTTGATTTTATCATAGGAAAGAAATTCACTATAATTTTCCCGCACAAAAGCTGATATCTGCTTGGACAATTTTCCGGAAGCTTCAACAGTATCTGTTATGTGTTTCTTTTCTATATGAAAACACTTAAAAGTAATGTCCAGTTGACGGGTAAAAGCTACCATTTTATTAAAAATCTGTCGACGTTCCTTGATGTCCATATGTTCATAAGGCGTCTCTCTCCGAATAATAGGCCCATTATGTACACAATGGCTTCTTTCGAAGCCCAACAACACAAGTTCTTGATCAAATTTATTGATATCGCTTGTAATATCATCGTTCTGATTATGGAAAACCATAGTCACAATGTAATATGGAGAGTGATAATTATATTCACCAAAATCACCACTCTCATCAACAAAAATACTCAATTCCTTCATAGCCAAAATCTCCAAAAAAAGTGGCAGGGAACTTCCCTGCCGATAGATGGACCAGGGTCTTTCGACCAGCCCGAACAGCAATGCTGCTGATTTATTATATACATATTATACTTGACGTATTCCCTTTCGTCAATACAATTTTCGGTCTCATTCTTGCTGTCTCTCATTCCCTTTTGCTTCATCATTCAAAACCATTAAATCTGACACCAATTCTGACACCAATTTTTCAAAAACTGTCGATTTCAGACGCCTTCAGACGAAATACAAAAAGTGCCGCAAAGCCTGTAAAATAAGGCTCTACGGCACTTCTTGCACTTAGACAAAAGCCACGTCCCGGACGCAAGAGGTGAGTGCTAATTGTTTTATTAAAAAAATATAAAACCAGGAAAATCAAGGGGTTTGCGGGTTTTTCCCGACTTAAAAAATGCCGTTTTTTCGGTTTTGACGCCAATTTCTATTTTTGGGGCGTCAAATATTTATCCCTAAATCTGCCATTCGCTTTTTTATCAACTCAAGCTCTGTGGCATTTACAAAAAATTTTACCGTAAGTGCTTCAAGATTGAAACTTATTTATTTTCAAACCAGTACGGCACTGCCCAGGCTTTTTTCCCTTGAGTATCCCGCAACTGTACCCAAATATAGGGAGAAACCACGCGAAGTCCGGAAATATCCAAGGTCACCTCTGTCAAATTATCGGTTCTCTCAACCTCAACAGCTTTATAAAACAAATATTTTCCATGAACAAAAACACCACAGACCGGTGAACATTGCACATGAAGCATATCACCTTCCAGCCAAAGATTTTTAAACATTGGACCTGTGGAAGCATAATGAGCTCCTTCTACAACACCTTTTACCAATGCATTATAAGTCAATTCCGGTGCTTTGACTACTGTAAATCCTTGGAAATAATCTTCAAATGGAGTACCGTCTTCATAATGCATATGACAATCATCCCCTGCAACCGGCATAGCTCTTCCCCCTGCCCGAATGAAATATTCATAAAAGGCAGAATCATCCGAGTAGTTATTAAACATGGTGCCGATAGAATTATAAACCTCCACTCCATCCATACCTTTCAAGCGGAGCAGATCGTCTGTGGACATATCTGAGAACACCGGATGATTGACAGTAACAAAGCAATCCATCCCTTTCATTTCCCGGATCACCTCATTGATCAGATCATAATCCAGAGGCATGGACACCTTTTCGAATTTCAGATCAGGATCCTTAGCAATGGCATTGATATGTACTATTTTACGGGTCAGTCCGCTTTCATCACAATATCCGAAATCCAACTCTGTACCAGTCAGAGCTACAAAGTTTTCATCCGTCAGATCCGTATGCGGGACACATTTTCTGTGATCAGAAAATACCACTGCATGATATCCCTTTTCCATATATAATTTTTTAAGTTCTTCCGGCGAAAAACTACCGTCACTTATAGTAGAATGAGAATGCATATTGACTTTGTAGAGATTTCCTGATTCCGGCAAAAGCCATATCTTCTCTTCACTTGAAGTTTTATTATCTTCTTTATTAATTGTATGTCCTACAGGATTAATTATTCGTTGCATTTTTACAAATCCTTTTCAATTTTTTGGATAATAATAGCATCGATCAAAGTAATCAACATCAAAAGCATCAGCACAACCACTGCCCCCCACATTTGTCTGTGGAACCGCCCATACTAAAAGCAGACCGAGCACTCGTCCTGCTGAAACAAATACCTCACGTATCAAATGCACTTCTTGTCCATACTCTCCATACAGACCCAAAGCCTCAACAACTTTAAAATGAGTATTCAAAATAGGTGTGGATTGGAACACATAAAAAAATCCATTAATAGAATTGAAAACGATAAGTACAATCACATTTAAACCGATCAACATCCCAAGGGACGGGATCATGACTGCAACAGCTGCCAGTATACTGGCTTTTCCGCGATCCCTGTTCTTTACCGTACCTGCATAAACAGCGGCACCCAACAATCCCACCACTGCACCGATGGTTGAGTTTAAACTGATCATCAATTCATCCGGCAGAAGATTGTAAAACAACAATGTTACAAAAATCGGCAATGTAAAGCCGTGGCAGTTACTTAGACCATTGGCCAACATAATCAATCTACCATTTTTGTTTCCTAAAATCTTCCTGGCAACCACAAACAAAACAGGTTCTTTTTTATGCTTTGGAATTGCAGGTAAATACATATTTGTTACCAACGCACCGGCTGCCAGCAAAGCTGCGATTCCAAACACCACTCGGTAACCGATATGCGTTCCAAACCTAGAAATGATCAGGCCTGAGAGCAACGGCAAAAAAATGGAAATAACAGAAGATAATAAAGTTAGCATACCTGCGATCTGATCTCTGTTGCTATCATTCGTGTAACACAACATCTGACCACTGTAAACAGTGAAGTAATATCCTGTGCCAAAACTGAGCATGACTGCAAACAGCGGATACAAAGGAGAAACCGCCTCCCCCAAAATACACATAACAAGTAATGCCGTGGCATAGAAAACAAAACCTACCCGCTGAGTAAACAGTGCGTTTTTAACTTCAGTCATCTTCATCGCCGTAAGCATGGCTATAGGCTGAACCAACGCCAAGATCATATTATAAAACAAAACCTCTTTCGAAAAGGAGCCGAAGGATTGCAATAAAAATGTATTGATGAATAAAGTCAGGATAGAACTCATACCTGTAAAAAGCACTTGAAACTGCACAAACTTCCATGTATCACGGTTCAATTTCTGTATTGAAAATTTAATTCTCATTATGATAATCCTCCTTTATATTGAAAGATCTGATTCTATTTTGCTACAAAGAAAACAATATCACTGTCACAAACTTCCGTAAGTTCAATTTCAAAGCCCTTTTCCATAAGCTCCCTACCAGTAGCAACAAAACTCTGTGCTTTGTGCTCGTAAAATTCTGCAGAATAGGTAATATCCGGATTTAAGCCTCGCACCGGAATACGCTTTCTTGTACCATCCTGATCCGAAGGCTTGAAAATAAAGCTTGCACCGCAAATGCGATTTTCCGGAATTTCCACCATACCGTACTGCATACCGTCCCAATGGATTCCATCAGGTCTCGGAAGAATATGGTACAGATTGGCATGACGAACCAAGTGCTTGATCTTTTCATTGTGAAGATTCACATATTCCTTATAATAGTCAAGCAAATTATATTTCAACGTTTTGTTATCCTCTGATCCGCACCAAGAGCCCAACATAACTGCTCCCATGATCACGGAACGGAAGCCAAAATCCTTATTACCGTATCCTTTATAATGAGCCTCACAGTCAGGACAGAAGGTGTCCGGATTTAATGGCCACTGTAACTGCGAAGGCGGGAAACAGTAACTGGAATCATAAAATGTAGTCCGCAGACTTTCGTAATCAGCGGAATCATCATTATTAAAAACGGACGTACGACGCATCGTAGCAAAATCCTTCAAGGAACCGCCTGAAGAGCAGCATTCATATCGGAATCCCGGTATATTTTCCAATAAATAGTCTACAATATCAAAAAATCCCTTGGAACACCAATATTGAACATCCGTACCGTTTGCATCATGACGATTTACTTTATCAGAAGCGAACGGAATAGGTTCAAAATCCGTTCTCCAAGTACCAATATAGTTGGATGTAAAGAATTCATAAAGCTTTCTCTTCAAATATTCTACACATTCCTCGTTGCCCAAATCCGCAGTTGGACACAAACCGAAAATCCGTCTGCCGGTAAACCATTCCGAATGACCGGTAGGTCCCACAGAAGTAAGCTCATCTCCCGGATAAAGAGCCTTCTGGGAATCGTGCAGCAATACATACATGGTCCAGTTTAATCCCATTTCACGGACCTTTTTTCCAAAATCCGCCAAAGTCTTACAGCCGCAACGCTCTAATACATCCTTATAGAAGGGACTACGCAACATCCAGGAACCTTCGTAGTAACACAATATGCCTCCTTCGCAGCCGGGAAGCTTTTCATCTCCCCACCAGCCATAATCCCATTTTACAGACTGTATACCCAAGCCATCCACATTAAGGTCAAACTGCTGATCCGTCTGTGTAAGCGGCTCATTCTCATTTTCTAAAAATGTTTTCGGTGTTTTTTCCAGGAAAAACCATCGTTTAAAGATATTGGAGCCATCTTCAATATCCCCATTATAAACGCCAACATAAACAGGCGGCACATCAAGCACACCACCTTTTGGCAAATTTGTAGAAAAATCTTCCTGCAAATCTATGGACACCTTTATGCCTCCGGTCATAGGAACTGCCTTAATCCGGCAGCTTGTCCATTCCACAGCAACATAGGCACCTTGCATTTCTCTTTCAAAATAAATCATTGGAATATGTCCGCCGGCATTGAAATCCTGATGTGTATTCGTCTCGGCAATAATCTCATTTTCTACTATATCGCAGTAGATGCCGATTCCGGGATACATAACCTCTTTTTCCGGTCCATATTTAACGCCCTCCGCAACACCGCTTTCTTTCATAAAACGCCATGCAGTAGGTGCATCTTCAAACGCAAACCCAAAAGAATAAATATCTTCAGGAATCAGACGAATGCCCTCATTTCCTGTATTTGTCAGACTGCCGGAAAACTCAACAGGTCCGGCAATATCTTTTCTGCCGGTAACTTTTATCCAATAACTGCACCCGGCCGTATTATCACGGAACAGTATCTGAACTCCTCCCGGAATATTACAGTCACTATAGTACTCCCAGCAAAATTTCTTCTTGCACTGAACATCCCGATAGTCTTTAGGATATGCACGATAGTATTTTGGAAATGAAATTTGAGTCTTTAATCCCCTCTCCTCGCCATTTAAACACAGACTCTCAAGATACAGCCCTCTATCATCTAATGAAATAGCAGCCTTGGTATCCAAAGTGGACACATTCCATGTTTTCATTATTTCGACCTCCACATTAGCTTTTCTTGTTATATTTTATAATCAAAGAATGTCTCTTTTCCGGAATCATCACTGCAATTCCGGATAACAGATCCTGACCGGAATAGGAAGCATAAGTACTGTTGAAATGCTCATCTACAAATTCAACATCGTACATTGCATCCGGATCCATCTGATTCAGTTGATAGGTCATCATTTCTGTTTCGTTTTTCTCTTGTCTGAATACATAGACTGCTCCCTTGTCCTCAAATGCCAGCTGGTATGCAGCCCAAATATTTTCCTCCAATGAAGGTGTTGCCAAGGGATAAAAATCTCCGTCCCAATATGACCCCATTTCCCGCGCTTCTTTCAAAACTGCACGGGCCTGTTCAAAATCAAAATCCGGATTGAAAATATCAAAATTGCACGCCAGACCATGGGTTTGTGTGGAACGAACCGTATAAGCATCCGTATCCCAAATAGCACAAGCATGATATGGCAGATATTCAGCCAGTCCCAGTATCTGATTATTATTCCAGATTGTGACACGTCTTTCTTCACTCTCAGGCCAACATCCCGTATCACTGCGCCACAGGGTAATAGATCTCATGGCTGTTTCCAAATCCAGTCGACGACCGCCGCTGGCACAATTATCGATCATAAGCTCCGGGAACTCTGCAAGCAATGTGTCCCACATATGATACATTCCCATAACATACTTGATCTCTGTTATTCCTTTTCTATCCGGTTCATCATTCCTGCGCCAGTAGGGAAGCGGCTCCATGTTAAAGTCCTGACGATATATATCCACTCCGTTTTCCCGGATGAGAGAGATCAGCTTCTGTTCCAGCCATGTGCGAGCTTCCGGATCCCCAAGGTTGTACAACCTTGTTCCGGGCTGTTCTTCCCCTGCCAATAATTTATCCGGCTGTTTGCCAAGATCACTTTCTACATGTACTCTTTCCGGCTCAAACCACAATACAAACTTCATTCCCAATTCGTGGGCATAATCCGATACCCCCTTTAAACCATTCGGGAAACCGGAATGAAAACGGAAAGTTCCTACACCACAGGGAAAGCCTTTTTCAAACCAAGCGGCATCCAGCCAAAGGGTATTTATATATTGTAGCTTTTTAGTAGCTTCAATGGTGCGGATCTGTCCCTTTTCCGTTGCCCAGTTATCATTTTCCATGCAGCTTTGCTCATAAGTAAAATAACGGTCAAAACACTGGATAGCTGTCGGCACCTGCATTTTTTCTCCCAAATATTTCTTTGGTGAAAAATGCTCCCTGATTACATTTCTAAATACTCGACGTGTTCCCGCAGGCTCCTGGCCATGAACAATCAAGACAGAAGGAAGGCGTACTTCCTCACCAGGTTTCAAATAAAAATCTGCATCACATAAGCCCACCTGAACGGTAAAACCATCTTCATCCTTCAGGATGTCTTTACTCCACTGCCCCGTCCAGCCAATGGCCAGCACCATCGAATTTTCTCCCCAGCTAATATCAAAATACGGAAAACCTGTGGTATTGGAGGATCTGCCGCCCAATGGTTCCTCATGCCAGTCCTCCTTCACTTCAAAGTCCAAAGGCATAAAACTGTTTGCACCATTGCTGTCACCGTGCAGACTATGATAAAGAGGCATCTGCTCTGTATCCACATGCAGATCCAGCGTTTTCGGTTGCCGGATCTGATGGGTATTCTCCATACTTGTATTTTTTAGTTTTAAAACCGCAAATTCTGCTACTTCCGTTACGTCTTTACATTCCAAAGTAACTTCCAGTCCCCTGTCCAATTTCATGGTACCTGGGGACAAAATCACTTTTTCACCATTGTAAATAATGCTTCCTGTCATATGTCAACCCTTCCTTCATTATCGCATTTTCACATCATTTCCCATTACAATACAAAAACAAAAACTTCATAAGGCTTCATTGTTACTTTACCATTCAAAACGTCTCCACTAATCAGTTCCCTCAATGGCCGTTTTATGGTAATTGCAGTCTCCTGCGCAGGATAGTTCAGCAGGAACAAATACTGTTTTCCATCCTTTTCCCGGACAGCCAGTTCCACACTTGCAGGAATTTCCAACACATCCTTGTAAGGATTTGCCAGCTCTAATTTGCTGATAAACAATTCCGCTGTATCCAGCGCAAATCCACCGCCAAAATAATAAGCCTTACCTTTGCCGAAAGGATTGCATGTCAAAGCAGGCTTTCCTGCATATAAACCATCCGCGAATGTTGCCAGAACTTCCGTATTTTCCCCTACAGGTGTCAGGCAATCCATAAATACAGCTGCTTCTGCCTGTTCTCCATCCCATTCAAACTGCACCTTACCTTCAAAAGGTGCCACAAAAGAATATTCCTGAATATCCACGCCTGTAACTTTTGCAGCCAGTCCGGGCAGGTAATCCATAACACATT
>JAGASC010000163.1 GCA_017621905.1 Roseburia sp. | reverse complement strand
TTATTGGGATAAAGATGATGAGCGCTATGGTATTTTTGCGCTGGATGAGGCACATTATTTACCGATAGTGCAGGAGTGGTTTGCAGAACTTTTTTTTGATAGTGTATGCAAAGCTGACAGCGTGTGTACGGATCGTTGAGTGTGTTTAAGAGTAGGAGGAATGAGAGATGTTTGAAAAAGATGTTTTTAATAGCTATTGTAATCCATTATCTATTCCGGATATGCCGCGTGGAATAGATGGCTGGCTTGCCAGAGAGAAAGGGATGTTTGAGCCGGGATGTAAGCCGCAGGATGTGAAGGAAGGAGATTACCGCTCCATTTCTGACCCGACGGTTATGTATTATGATAATAAATGGTACCTGTATCCCAGTTATGGAATGGCCTGGGTTAGTGAGAATTTCAAGGATTGGAAGCATGTCAGGACAGAACCATATTGCCCCAAATATTCGCCCTGTATCATACCCTGGAAAGGAAAATTCCTCATGACGTCATGGTTTTGTCCTCTGTATGTGGCGGATAGCCCTGTTGGCCCTTTTCAATGTCTGGGGGAATTTATTATGCCAGACGGAAGCGAGGTTACCTTTTGCGATCCGGCGATGTTTGCAGATGAAGATGGAAGGCTTTATGTTTATGCGTTTGATATGCAAAAGGTTCCGGAGGAAGATTATCAGTGCTGCCGTACTCTGGGATATGAGTTGGATCAGGAGGAGCCAAGAAAGATTATCCAGGGACCGGTAGAACTACAGGTGATGCGTCCAAATCTTTATTGGTGGGAGCGCAACGGACTTCACTATCAGGATACGAAGTTTGGATGGACCGAGGGAGTTCATGTGATGAAACATGAAGGGAGATATTATCTGATTTATGCGGCACCTAATACCACGAATGGTTCTTATTGTATGGCGGTATATTATTCGGATGAATCGCCATTGTCAGGCTTTGTGTGTCAGAAGAAAAATCCGCTGACTTTCCATCGGGAGGGGATTGTCCGGGGTGCAGGCCATGGTTGTGTGGAGCATGGACCGAATGGAACATTGTGGGCTTTTTATACGATTGCTACGGGAAATACACATAAATATGAGCGCCGTATCGGTATGGATCTTGTGACAGTAGACGAGAATGGAGAATTGTATTGTCCATATGGGGTGACAGATACACCGCAATATATACCGGGCTACCGAAATAACCCGGAGACAGAGGGGAATAGTCCGGGCTTGTATCCATTGACCGGTTGGTGCCGTCCGGAAGGCAGCAGTGCAAAACCGGGACGTGATGCCTTGTATGCCTGTGATGAAAGCAGCCTGACCTGGTGGGAGCCGCAGGAAGAGGATCGGATTCCGACCCTGACCTGTGATTTGCTTGCAAACTATGATGTTATGGCAGCCCGGATTTTTTGGAAAGAAAACGGGTTGGACTACGATAACGGCATTCTGCCCGGTGCTATGCAGTATTATGTGGAAGGCTATAATGGAGCACAGTGGGAGCTTTTGCTGGATTGCCGAGACGCATCGGAGGATTTTAATATTGATTATAAGACTTTTTCTTCTAAAAAGTGCACAAAAGTGCGCCTGACATTAACCGGCTGGCCGGAAGGCATTCATCCGGGAGTAATAGATTTTGCAGTCTTTGGTGTGCGTAGTGTATAATAAAACAGGGAAACGGGGGTCTCAGTAGTAATTTTTTAGTGTCTGAGGCCCCCACTTGGCTAAAAATGCGAAGATTGATGCGTTATCCTGGTGAGAAATACGCGGCCTTGACGGAAGTATGGCATTTTGTTATACTTGAAACAGTAAATGGCCAGAATAATGAAAGAGGCAGAAACAGTATGCCGGGAGGGGAGCGCCGTATGGGAAGAACTGTAGCTATCGGAATTCAAAATTATAATCAAATCATTGAGAGGGATTGTTTTTATGTAGATAAAACATCTTTTATCAAAGAATGGTGGGAGAGTATGGATGCTGTTACCCTGATTACCCGCCCCCGTCGCTTTGGAAAAACCCTGACCATGAGTATGGTGGAACAGTTTTTTTCTGTGGACTATGCCGGGCGCAGTGATTTGTTTGAAGGACAAAGCATTTGGCAGGAAGAGGAGTATCGGAATATTCAGGGGAGTTATCCAGTTATTAGCCTTTCTTTTGCTAATATCAAGGAAACATCATTTGAACAGACAAGAAAAGCTATATGCCGTATCATTCAGAGATTATTTAACAAATACGATTTCCTGTTAGAAGGCGATTTGTTAAACGAGAAAGAAAAACAGGAATTTCAAAATATATCTGTAGAAATGGAAGACAATGAGGCTTCTGTTTCATTAAATTTATTATCGATGTGTTTGAGCCGTTATTACGGGAAAAATGTAGTTATCTTGTTGGATGAGTATGATACTCCTATGCAAGAAGCATATATAGCCGGATTTTGGGATGAAATAGCAGAATTTACCAGAAGCTTATTTAATTCCACGTTTAAAACAAATCCCTGGCTGGAGCGTGCCATTATGACAGGGATTACAAGGGTTAGTAAAGAGTCTATTTTTTCAGACCTGAATAACTTGGAAGTGGTAACCACCACATCGAATAAGTACGCCGAAGTATTTGGTTTTACGGAAGAAGAAGTCTTTGCGGCCATGGACGAATTCGGATATACCGCGAAGGATGAGGTCAAAAACTGGTATGATGGATTTACGTTTGGAGAGATAAGGGATATTTATAATCCTTGGTCAATCTTAAATTATCTGGATAAAGGGAAGGTTATGCCTTACTGGGCCAATACCAGCTCCAATCGATTAGTAGGCAAGCTTATACGGGAAGGAAAGCCCGGGCTCAAGCAATCCTTTGAACTTCTGCTGAAAGGTGAGCACCTTTTTACCTGTATCGATGAGCAGATTGTGTACAACCAGCTGGATGGAAACGAAAAAGCAGTGTGGAGCTTTTTGGTGGCAAGTGGATATTTGAAGGTAGTCAGCCACCAGGACTATGGGCAGATTCCGGAAGGAGAAAAACCGGTCTATGAATTGGCACTTACGAATCGCGAAGTGTCAGAAATGTTTCATAATATTGTAACCGGCTGGTTTTCCGATGCAGATGATGAATACAATGAATTTATTCAGGCATTGCTTGCAGGCGATGTGGAAAGCATGAACCACTATATGAATGAGGTGACGCTTGCAACCTTCAGTTCCTTTGATGTGGGAACGAAGCCATCCGGGAAGACACATCCGGAGCGTTTTTATCATGGATTCGTGCTGGGATTGATGGCAGAGCTGCGGGCAAAATATATGATTTCATCGAATCGTGAAAGCGGTCTGGGCAGGTATGATGTTGTATTGGAACCACGCTCTCTGGCGGATGATGCCATTATCCTGGAATTTAAGGTGTTCAATGCGAAAAAGGAGAAAGCGCTGGAAGATACCTTAAAGAATGCATTACAGCAGATAGAAGATAAGAAATACGAAGAGGTATTTCTGGCAAAAGGAATCCCGGCAGAGCGTATCCGCAAGTACGGGTTGGCCTTTGAAGGGAAAACAGTGTTGATTGGGGAGTAGGAAGATATTTTTATAGCAATGCCCGCGGGTGTGAACTGCGGGCATTAAGTTTATCCGAACAATACAAAATTTTTTGTGAGAAAAAGTGTGAGAAAAATGCTTGGCAAAATAATGGATATATTGCCGATAATGTGCTATACTTTATACCAGAAATTTTCTATCTGTTCAGGTGGGGTTCATGCATTTACTGCATGGAACGCCGATAGGAATATCGGCGGTGAGAAAACCAGATGATACTGGATTATTTTGGAGATTAAAATAAGAATGAAGAATTTGTTTCAAGTTTTACCCGCGGATTTTTTTAAACCGCTTACCAGTAAATATAAAACAGAATATGCGGACTGCATTTTACTGATATTTAATTCCTTCAAGCCGGAAATTTCCTATGGAGTAAACCGGGAGATTGTGGTAAAGCTTTTGGAAGGATATTTTGAAGCGGATGACGCAGAAATCACCTTCGACGACCAGACATATCTTCGTGATGCCAGAGAGAAAGCCAACGCAATGATCGCTTCACTAAAGTCCTGCGGATGGTTAGAATACGAACAGGAAAAAAATCACCAGCTGAATGTGGTATTGTATGAATATGCAATTCCGATGATTGAAAGCATGAATCGCATTATCCGCGAGGAAGAGGCAGAGTATCAGGGAATCATTTCGCAGATTCATGCCAGCCTCCAGAACAAAGACTTGTACACCAAGCCCTACGAATTAATCATACAGGGCGTCAAGGAAAATACAGAGCGACTGATTTCAGAATTAAAAAGATTGAATGTAAGCATCAAGCGCCACATGGATAAGCAGACCAACGAAATGAGCGCCTCAGAAATTATCGACCATTTCTTTGAATACCACAAAAATATCGGCTCCAAGGCGTATCTGCGTATGAAGACCAGCGAAAACATATCCTATTTCCGCAGCTCTATCATTGAAAAAATCGATGAAATCCTGGAAAATGCCGCCATTATGGAGCGGGCAGTGGCAGGATATATGGAAGTGGAACAGGAGACGGATTCGGAAAAAGCATATGACAATATTGTCATGGATTTGTTGGATATAAAATCCATGTTTTACCGGTTAGATGAAATTATCGAGGAGATTGATTATAAACACGCCCAATACATGAAAAATGCGGTAATGCGCGCAAGGTTCAAGCTGGCGACGGGAAACAATATGGAAGGGAAGCTGTCCCGCATTTTAGACTTGCTGGCAGAAGAAATGAACGGGGACAGTGCGCAGGAGGAAGAAACTTCCGCTGAATTGTCAGAACTTTTCAGTCTGTATTTCCAAAACTATATTTCCCCGGAATCCTTACGGACCATACCGGTGACCAAAAAGAACAGCGTCGTGGATGACATATCGGGAAATGTAGCCATGTCAAAAGAGGAACGGTTGCTGTACAAAGAAGCACTCAGAATGAAAAACAGAACACGTTTTTCCAGAAAAAACATAAACGAGTATGTGGTTTCTCTGCTGGAGGGAAAAGAAAAAATATCCGTGGAGGAAATTCCGATTGAGTCGAAGCGGGATTTGATCCGAATTATTTATATCAGTATCTATGCGGGAAATCGTGCAAATAACTATGAAATAAAACGCACCAATAAAAGAGTAAAACGAATGGAATATGAATTTCCACTATTTGAAATCATAAAACGGTAGTGATAAAAGTGTAGTCATAAAAAGGCAGTTATAAAAGGCAGTCATAAAAAGATAGGAGCAGGCATGTTTGAGATATTAAATGAATCCGTAGCGCAAAAAGAAAAATTCCGGATAGCAGCGAATAAATTATTAAACCAGTGTTTTCTTCTGAAAAAGAAGGAGGACACAAAAAAAGATTATATGTTTGTAAAACAGAATTTGGAGATGTTTGTTACATATTTTGATTTGCTGGGCTATGATGTGAAAGTGAATGAGGACCAGGGAGTAATCGGCCTGGTGAACCAGTTTGGAACCGGAAGGTTAGAGCTGACCAAGTATGAAAGTATATTGCTGCTGATTTTAAGACTTCTTTACATTGAAAAACGAAAAGAACTGGCTACTTTCTCGGAAGAAGTAACCGTCATCATGGAAGAAATCAGAGAAAAATATGCCATGTTAAAAATAAAGGCAAAGCCCTATCTGGACAAAGGAATGGAACGAAATTTTGTAAAGCTGTTCCGAAAATATAATTTGATTCAAAATCTGGATACAGACGTAAATCAGGCAGATGCAAGAATTATAATCTATCCGTCCATTATCATGGCGGTAACGGTAGAAAACGTGAATCATTATTATGAGATGACGGAACAAAAATTGAAGGATTATGCTGTCAATAAGGATATTGCCACAGAAAGTGAAGAATAGAAAAAATGGACAATCAGAAAAAGGTTTTGACCAGAATACAGTTGATCAATTGGCACTATTTTGAAAATGAAAGAATATCAGTAAATGGCTCGACCCTGATCAGTGGAGAAAATACAGCAGGAAAATCTACCATCTTAGATGCGATACAGCTGGTACTCACCACCAATACGCGACGTTTTAACGTGGCAGCCAATGAAAAAGGAAACCGCAGCTTAAAGGGATATGTGCGCTGTAAAGTCGGAAACGTGGGCGAAACCTATTTGCGAAAAAACGTAGTTCCCGCCAATGTAGCATTAGAATTTTTCGAGGAAAAAGGCAACCGGTATTTTGTGATAGGAGTTCATATGACCTCCCAGGACGAGGAGAGTGCCGTGATCACCAAATGGTATGCAGAAGAGTGCCGCTTGGAGGATTTATCTTTTCTTGTCGATAATCGTCCGGCGCTGGCAGATGAGTTTCGCATTGGCGGCAAGCGGATCCGCTACATTGAGCAGAAAAATGCGGCCAGAGATAGGTTTAAGCGAAGACTTGGCAATCTGGAAGACAAGTTCTTTGATATTATCCCCAAATCCTTAGCATTTAAGCCCATGGACAATGTGAAGGAATTTATCAATAAATTTGTTTTATCTGAGACAAAGATAGATGTTGCCTCTCTGCGGGAAAATATAGAAACGCTGAGTGAACTGGAATATTTATTGGAGCGTTCCCAAAAACAATACAGTGCATTGGAAAATATATTGAATACCTATGAAAAAATCGAGAAGAAGGAACATGACATCAATGTCAACGATATCCTTTTAGCTCTGGCAAATAAGGATGCACTGCAGCAGGATCTGGAAGAGATAAAAAAAGAAATTCGTATGAAGGGTCAGTACATCGAATCGAATCAGCAGGAACTGGACCTTGTTATACAAAAACTCCAGGCACTGGAGGAACAGATCATCGCGATCAATGTGGCCATACAGTCAAATTCTTCCAACAAACTGGTGGAGGATGCCAAAAGAAGAATAAAACAGTTAGAGGGAGATATTTCCGTACAGAAAAACCAGGAACAGAAATTAAACGAGCAGATAAAAATATTAAAACAGTATATCCAGTGTATTGCAAAAATAGAATATACACTGCTTTCAAATACAGAGCTGTCCCTGCTGGCATCGGAAGAAGATGCAAAAGAAAAAAGCAAAGCGGTCGAGAAAATCGAAGCATTTCAAGGCAGCCAGCTGGAAAAGATACGAAGTGAACATGCCGAGCTTCAGTATAATATGAAAAAACTGAATGAATCCATCAATGAGTTGCAGGCACGTTTAAAGGAGCTGGAAAAGAGAAAACTCAACTTCCCGGAGCAGACAGTTGTCTTAAAAGCGGCGATAGAGAAGGAATTTGAGCGGCGAAGAATTCATGCAAAGGTTCACATTCTTGCGGAACTTTTAGAAATCACGGATGAAAAATGGGTCAACGCGGTTGAGGGATATTTGAATCATCAAAAATTTTATTTGATCGTAGAACCGCAGTATTATGACATTGCATTGGAAGTTTATGACCGTAAACGCAGTCAGATACATACAGCAGGTATCATTAATACAAAGAAAATTCCCATCACAGAGGAAGTAAATAATAATTCTCTGGCATACGTGGTAAAGAGCGAAAACAGATACGCCAAGGCTTATGCAAACTATGTGCTGGGAAGAGTGATGCGCTGCGAAAACGTAAACGAAC
>JAGASC010000162.1 GCA_017621905.1 Roseburia sp. | reverse complement strand
TGCTGTCAAAATACTCGTTTGTCATGTCAAAAAATTTGCGCCACATCGGCAAAGTTTTACACTCCTCTTTGCGGTCGCAGGGTGCAGCTCCACAGGTAAGACAGGTAACAGGCGCAAGGTCTCCCTCCGCTAAGCGAAGGATCTCCCCCACAGTATAGTTTTCCGGCGTTCTGCTCAGGCGATAGCCCCCACCTTTTCCATGTACCCCTTCCACAAGATTGTTTTTTACAAGAACGGGCAGGATTCGCTCCAAATATTTTAACGAAACACCTTGTCGGTCTGCAACCTCTTTCATGGGAATATATCCATCATCTTTATGTTCCGCAAGGTCTATCATTACCCGAAGGGCATACCTGCCCCTAGTCGATATCATCATTATTGTTCCCCTCCTGCTCTATCCTTTCATAAATGCAAGTATCCGACTATCTTTCTTTTACTGCGTCAAATCCATGCTGCAAATCAGCAAGAATGTCATCAATATGTTCCGTACCGATGGAAAGACGAATGGTATTCGGTCTGATTCCCTGATCTTCCAGCTCTTTTTCCGTGAGCTGGCTGTGGGTGGTTGTGGCCGGATGGATTACCAGGCTCTTAACATCTGCCACATTTGCAAGCAGAGAGAAAATCTTCAGATTGTCTATAAACTTGTGTGCTTCCTCTACGCCGCCCTTGATTTCAAAAGTAAAAATGGACGCTCCGCCATTCGGAAAATACTTCTCATATAGTGCATGATCCGGATGCTCCGGCAGGGAGGGATGATTTACATGTTCCACCTGCGGATGGTCTGCGAGAAACGCCACTACCTTCTTTGTATTCTCTGCATGACGCTCCAGACGGAGAGACAAGGTTTCCACGCCCTGCAAAAGCAGGAAGGCTGCAAAGGGAGAAAGCGTAGCACCGGTGTCACGGAGCAGTATTGCACGTATATAGGTCACAAAGGCTGCCGGACCTGCTGCTTTCACGAAGGACACGCCATGGTAGCTGGGGTTCGGTTCTGCAATGGCCGGATATTTTCCGGACGCTGTCCAGTCAAATTTACCGGAATCCACGATGACCCCACCCAAAGTTGTACCGTGGCCGCCCAGGAACTTGGTGGCGGAATGCACTACGATATCTGCGCCGTGCTCTATCGGCCGAATGAGATAAGGAGTACCGAAAGTGTTGTCAACGACAAGAGGCAAACCATGCTTATGTGCAAGTTCAGCCAGTGCATCCATATCCGGAATGTCACTGTTCGGGTTGCCAAGGGTTTCTATGTAGATAGCTCTTGTATTCTCCTGAATGGCTGCTTCTACTTCATCCAGGTCATGAATATTCACGAAGGTGGCAGTGATACCGAAGTTCGGCAAAGTATGCGCCAGTAGATTGTAACTGCCGCCGTATATGGTTTTCTGTGCAACAATGTGGCCGTTGTTCTGTGCCAGGGCTTCAATGGCATAGGTGATTGCCGCTGCTCCGGAAGCCAAAGCTAAAGCCGCCACGCCGCCTTCCAATGCGGCAATACGTTTTTCTAAAACATCCAGTGTGGAATTTGTCAGGCGACTGTAAATATTACCGGAATCCTCCAGTCCAAAACGTGCAGCTGCGTGTGCACAGTCGTGGAAGACATAGGAAGTGGTTGCATAAATCGGAACCGCCCGGGCATCGGTTGCAGGATCCGGGTTTTCCTGGCCAACATGAAGTTGTAAAGTTTCAAATTTGTAATCAGACATAATCGTTATTTCCTTTCGTAGTTAGAATTTTGTGATGTATTTCACTGTTAAAGTGTTTTTGTTCTCTGATTCTTATTCCTTTCAAATATTGCAGTATGAAAGCATAAGATTGCAAAATCTATATCACATCACATTCGCTCGAAACGGAAATTTTCTCTTACGAGTTTTTCAAAATTTTTTTCCATAGTGTTTTACCTACCATTTGAGTTGGTTGTATTGTATCGTGTACAACCTACCTTGTCAATAGGTAAATGAAAATTTTTCCATTTTTTGTTTTGTCTCATTTATTATGGTACCGGCTACAAAAAAAATAGTCTCCATACCCTAAAATCAAACAAAACGATAGGGTATGAAAACTATTTTTTCTTTATTCTCTTCCGTCCCAGCAGTAGGTACACATCTTACATTTCTCAATTCCTACCGCATCCAGCATATCGTCCAGGCGGTTGAACTGAAGGGTGGTAAAGTTCAATTCCTTGCGGATTTCCTCCACCATCTGCGCATACTTCGGAGACTCCGGATCCGCATACTCCTGCAGAACCTCATCTGTCACATTTCCGTCCTCCAAACGGTCAATCACACGACGGGTAATCAAATCCATCTCGGAAGATGACCGTGAGAAATTCAAGTATTTACAACCGTACAGCAGCGGCGGGCAGGCAGGACGGATATGGACCTCTTTCGCACCACTCTGATATAAAAATTCTGTTGTCTCGCGAAGCTGTGTACCTCTTACGATGGAGTCATCAATCAAAAGCAGGCTCTTGTCACGAATCAAATCCTCCACGGCAAGCAGCTTCATTTTTGCGATCAGGTTACGCTGGCTCTGCATGGTTGGCATAAAGGAGCGGGGCCAGGTCGGTGTGTATTTGATAAACGGTCTGGAAAACGGGATTCCTGACTCATTAGCATAACCAATGGCATGGGCGATACCGGAATCCGGAACGCCTGCTACGATATCAGGCTTTACGTTGTCACGCTGCGCCATCTTTTTTCCGCAGGCATAGCGCATGTTTTCCACGTTGGTTCCCTCGTAGGAACTGGAGGGATAGCCGTAATATACCCACAGAAAAGTACAGATTTTCATTTCCTTTCCGGGATTTACCAGTGTCAGGCAGCTGTCCGGGGTCACCACTACAATTTCACCAGGGCCAAGTTCTTTATAATCGGTATAGCCAAGGTTTTCATAAGCAAAATTTTCAAAAGAAATGCAGTGGGCACCTTCTTTTTTTCCAATTACCACCGGTGTGCGGCCGAATTTATCCCGGGCTGCGTAGATTCCGGCCTGATTCATCAGCAGAATGGAAATAGACCCCTCCACCTGCTCTAACGCATACTGGATACCTTCTATCAGATTTTCTTTTTGGTTAATGAGGGCCGCTATCATTTCTGTGGCATTAATATCTCCGCCGCTCATTTCAAGAAAGTGTGAGTGTCCGTTGTCGAATAGATTCTCAGTAAGTTCTTTCATGTTGTTGATTTTTCCCACCGTTGTAATCGCGTAGGTGCCGTGGTGAGAACGTACCAGCAGTGGCTGCGGCTCGTAATCTGAAATACAGCCGATTCCCATATTGCCGGACATTTTCTGTACATCCTTATCAAACTTCGTACGGAAAGGGGCATTTTCAATATTATGGATTGCTCGGTCAAATCCATTCTCGCCATATACCGCCATACCGCCGCGTCTGGTTCCCAAGTGTGAGTGATAGTCAATTCCAAAAAACAGATCAAAGACACAATCTTCCTTTGATGCTACGCCAAAAAATCCGCCCATTGTTATTCCTCATTTCCTGTATTTTTCGTTAAATTTATTATTTGTTTTTCCGCGCATATTTTATCATATCTTTTTCCTTCTGACTAGAGTCTGCTTGCTTCCGGATTGCCGAAATTTCCCAGATTTTTGCGCCAAATTTTTACTTATTATTTTTTTGCAGGCTCTCTAAGAAGCGACGCTTATATTTGAGGGCAGCATAGTCCCTGTTTTTCTTCTGATGCACCATGTTGGAAGCACCAGACATCACATTTCACTGTTCCAGCATCCGGTTCATCATTTCCATTTTTTCCTCTGCTTCATAAATCAGCCGGCTACATTCCTTCAGTTCATCACTGAAATCCACACCAGCCATATCTCCCTGGTACAGGGATTTGTACTTGATATCATGCTCTAAGCTTGCCCACAGATCCATGGCAAGGGTCCGAATCTGTAATTCTACCGGCACCATCTGCTTTTTGTTCATAAAATACACCGGAACACGAATTATGATATGAAGACTGCGATAACCATTTTGCTTTGGCTCCTCAATGTAGTCCTTGATATCCATAATATGTATATCATCCTGGGCAAGAAGTCTGTCTTTGATCAGGTAAACGTCCTTGATATAAGGACAGACCACCCGGATTCCCGCTATATCGTAAATGTTGTTGCAGGCGGCAGAAAGTGTCAAATCCAAATCTTTCTTTTCCAATTTTCCCAAAATACTTTTTGCAGATTTTAATCTTGTGTCAATGTGATGGATCGGACTGCGCAGCTTCCGGTATTGAAATTCGTCTTCGATGATTTCCAGACGGGCTGTAGTGGCACTCATGGCTGCATTGTACATGCGAAGAACCGGATCCATAGTCTGGGAAAACTGTTCTGTCATATCCGCAATATGCTCCATGCTGGCATTTACGTTTGCCCGTAGGGGAATTAATTCGTGCACTTCTATTTCCTCTGCCGCCCTACTCTTTCGCTCATTTCTATTGCTGAAACCCATAAATTCGTACCCCTCTCTACTCTCTTGTAAAAAACGTGAAAAATTCAAAATATCATTTTTCTTATTATACCAGATAATTATCTCCCCTTCGTAAAGTCCCAATAAAATATTTCTTAAATCTCTCGAAAGTAAAATAGTAACACAAAAACCGCGCAGGCAGATAAGGTTTCGTTCCAAATCAGAACTCATACGCCTTATCCGCGCTGCGCGGTCGTTCATTTTTCTATCATTCGATTTCTGTACCCATTCATGGATTGGGTGTAACTCGCAAGGCAAGTACATAGTCCTGACCTAAACAGTTACGATTAGATAACTTTTTTACTGCTTCGGCGGCATACATTCTGCCACTCCACGAATCACAATATCTCCTTTTTGATTTCTGCAGGTTGTTTCTAATTTCACCCGATTGCGTTCCGCATTTTTTTCGATGACCTTACCGGTAGCTGTAATCGTATCCCCGATATAGACCGGTTTCGTAAACTTCAATTCCTGGCTCAAATAAATCGTTCCGGGTCCCGGAAGATACATACCCAGTACAGTAGAAATCAGTCCGGAAGTCAGAATACCATGTGCGATCCGTCCTCCGAAAAAAGATTTTTCTGCAGCGACTGCATCTACATGCGCCGGATTTAAATCACCTGTAATTCCTGCAAACAGGTAAACATCACCTTCTGATATGGTTTTTGTTACAGAAGCTTCATCGCCAATATTTATCTCTTGAATCGTCATAATACACATCCTTTCAAAATTAAATCGCCAATGCCATCGGCTCTTCTCGGAAAATCCTTGTGTCCATTATTTTAATATCCTTTATCACAGGCTCAAATTCCATTTGCTCCAGAATGTCCCGCTGCAGATCTACGCCCGGTGCAATTTCTTTTAGTTCCACGCCTTCTGCCGTCAGTTCAAAAACAGCACGCTCCGTTATATATAACACCGGCTGATTCTGGCTTGCAGCATAGGAACCGGAAAATGTGATCTGCTCCACTTCAGGAATCAGCTTTTTTACTTTTCCTTCCTGACAAATCATCAGTTTACCGTCTGCAATATCCACTTTCAGACCTCCTGCTGTAAATGTGCCGCAGTAAACAACTTTCTTTGCATTTTGCGTAATATTAATAAAGCCTCCGCAGCCCGCAATCTTAGGACCAAATTTTGACACATTGATGTTTCCCGCCTGATCCATCTGCGCCAGCCCGAGAAAAGCGATATCCAGACCGCCACCATCATAAAAGTCAAACTGGGCCGGCTGATCTAAAATACAATCCACATTGGTTGCCGCGCCAAAATCCTTGCCGCCGGCAGGAATTCCTCCAATACAGCCGCCTTCTGTGGTCAGAATCATCTCTTCTAACTCTTCTTCCGCTGCTACCGTAGCAACACCTTCCGGCATTCCGATTCCCAGATTTGTCACCGCGTTGGGAATCAGTTCCATTGCAGCGCGACGGGCAATTACCTTTCTGATATCCATGGACAGCGGTTCTACCGCATCTACCGGCAGCCGGACCTCACCGCTATATGCAGGGTTATATCGGCTTCCGAAGGTCTGGAAGTGATTTTCTTCATCCGCCACAACCACAGCGTCTACATAAATTCCGGGCAGGCGAACCAATCTGGTATCCAGACATCCATGGTTCACAACGCGCTCCACCTGGACAATTACTTTTCCGCCTGAATTTTTCGCTGCCTGTGCCTGTGCAATGACTTCCGCATAAGCCCCCTCTTTTTCAAATGTGCAGTTTCCTTTCGTATCCGCATAAGTAGCCCGCAAAACTGCAACATCAATCGGCATGGCCGGATAGAACAGTTTTTCTTCTCCATTGAACTGTACAAGCTGTACCAGGTCGCCGGCTTCCCGTGCTTTTTGATTCAGTTTTCCACCCTCTAATCGTGGATCAACAAAGGTTCCGAGACCAACATGGGTAACCACTCCCGGTCTTCCGGCAGCAATCTCCCGAAAAAGCTGAGACAAGGTTCCCTGGGGAAGATTATATGCTGCAAATTTGTTCTCCATTGCAAAACGTCCCAATTCCGGGGCCAATCCCCAGTGCCCGCCAATTACAGTCCTGCACAGCCCGTCTACCGCCAAGTGATTTAATCCACGGTCTTTTCCATCCCCCTGGCCTGCCGCATAGATCACCGTCAGATCCTTAATATGCCCCTTTTGGGCTGCTTCTTGAATCGCAATCAAAATTTCTTCCGGATGAATCAGTCCATTTGCAAATCCACTGAAAGTAACCGTACTTCCACTTCTGATATACCTTTCGACTGCTTCGGCCGCCTTCATTATTTTCATCGGTATTGCTCCTCTCTTTTGCGTATATTTTGTAACAGTTCAGATACCTTCACTGTTACGTGCATCCAGCCAATAAAATCGCTTTGCGATGGGGCTGGATGCTCGCATGTTCCACGTTTTCTTACGCCCTTAATCGCGAGTA
>JAGASC010000161.1 GCA_017621905.1 Roseburia sp. | reverse complement strand
TACAACTTTTGTGCTCGTTTGTCTAGCACTTTTTTCGTATTATTATCTGATTATTTGTCATTTTACGGTTAA
The DNA here is from genome assembly GCA_017621905.1 of Roseburia sp. GTDB lineage: Bacteria > Bacillota > Clostridia > Lachnospirales > Lachnospiraceae > Roseburia. The sequence goes on along the minus strand of JAGASC010000161.1, from coordinate 4,061 downwards.
CCTTGTTTATTATCTAACAATTCACTGCTTTTTCTTTTATAAATTTACTCACAGACACAATTTACATTAAAAAAGCGCACAAAAAATTTTATTTAAAAATCTTTTATGCGCCCTTGCATTCTCTTTTTTATTAAATTGTGTCTGAATTGTTTGTCAACTTTTTCCCTTACAAAGCGACTTCCCGGACAAATGATGTTCTAGTCTGACCCCGTATGTCTTCTTGTCCTTACCAGATATCCGACAGCCGCCACTCCAATCAGCAGCATAACAACAGTAAATCCGATTCCTGCCACATCCGCCTCATAGGAGAAATCCAGCCAGCCGGTGTTCTGCCGGAGCACTGCCATCATATTAGCGGCTATATGGCCAAGAATCGCCGTGTACAGATATCCCGTCTTTTCTATCAGAAACGCCAGCAATAATCCCAGAATACCTGCATATAACAGCTGCACCAGGTTGGCATGAACGATTCCAAACAGCAGCGCAGAAAGCAGCATAGCCGGATATGCACCAAATAGCAGCCTTAATCGTTTATACACCACACCTCGGAATAAAAGTTCCTCAGCAATCGGTACAATCAGACAGGACCCCAACAGCTCATAAAGCAGTTTTCCGCCAAAAAATGACGCATTTGCCTGTTTGAATCCGGAAGAAAACTCTATCAGAGGAGTCATCGCAATGATATTATTTAGGGCTATTCCCAAAGCAGATGCTGCAAGCACGGAAAGTAAAATATTCTCCGCCTGCTTTCTGTTCCACACAAATTGTGTTTTTCCATAAACCGTTTCTTCCAGTTTTTTATCCTGCTGATAATATGACAGTATAAAAGGAACTGTGGCTGCCGAACAGACCATCTGCCGCAGCATATAGGTTTCTGCTGTATTTCCAAGTATCAGTTCCAGCGCAAAATACACCAGGCTGGACACCACATAATAAATACCCACAGGATAAATAATCTGCCAGATTTTATAACCCATTGTCGTTTTCAATATATTTCTCCACTTCCCTGATATCATCAATTACCACTTCTGCACCTGCTGCCAGCATTTCCTCTCTTGTGCCGAATCCATAGCTGACACCGATACAGCGGATGCCAAATGCCTTCGCGCCTTTGGCATCATATTTTGTATCGCCAATCAGGCACATCATCGATTTGTCAACACCAGCCCGCCGATACAGTTCCTCAAGCACCTGTTCCTTTGTACTGATGGAGCCATCCAGCGTGGCTCCGACAATTTCATCAAAATACGACGTAAGGCCAAAATGTTCCAAAAGTCTCCGGCAGGCCGCCTCCGGCTTTGAAGATGCCAGCGCCTGCCAATAGCCAGCCTCCTTCAACCGGATGATGGTTTCCTTTACTCCGTCATACAGACAACATTCCATAATCCCCAGCGTATTATAACGCTCACGGTACTTCTGTACGGATTCTCTGGCCTCGTCCATGGTCATTCCATATTTTTCACAGAACATGGCATCTAATGGCGGGCCGATAAAACATTGCAGTTTTTTTAAATCCGGTTCATCAATATCTTTCGCTTTTAATGCATACTGTACGCACTTTGTAATCCCCTCTTCAGAATTAATAATTGTGCCGTCCAGATCCCAAAGAATACTTTTCATTCTCATTTTTTTGTCCCCTTCGTATCTCTATTACCAATATGAAGCCGATTTAGTGCAACCTCTTTTCCCTTTACTTCCAGGTTTACATTATCACCCGATGCAAGAAGATACATTGCCTTCAGGTAATCTCCATCTCCGAGCTTCATGCCGCGGACACCTACTGCGCCCTTTTTCTTCTCAGGTATTGTCGACGTTTCAATCCGCAGGAAGAAGTCTTTCTCTGAGTGCATGACGAGAGTCTCATTCCCCTCTACCCTTCGCACCAGCAGCACCTCATCTTTCTCTGTCAGCTTTGTAGCCGCCGTAGTCCGCTTTGCCACATCGAATTCACTTCCATCCACCACTTTTAACATAGCAGTCTTTGTGCCGAAAATCAGTCTGGAATGGCTGATTGCTGCCAGATTGCAGAGGTATACAAAATTTTCTTCGTTACTGTTATAATTGCTCAGATTGTCAATCGGGATTCCTTTATCCCGGAATTTTCCAAAGGGCAGATCAAGCACTTTTAACAAATGCATTTGTCCTGTATTTGTAAAGATACAGATTTTGTCTGTGTTCCTGCAGGTCAGGACGTAACGGTTTTCACTGTCAGCCGCCTCTTTATTCCGCTCATAGGTATTCAGATCAATGGTCTTAGCGTAACCAAAGCGGTCCATGAGAAATACCACATCCATCTCTTCGATTTTCTTTTCCTCCACGACCACCTCATCTAGGTTCTCGATAGCAGTCTTACGAGGTGTCGCATATTCTTTTTTGTAGCCTTCCAGTTCTTTTATGATAACTTTTGCCATAGCTGCACGACTGCCTAGAATTTCCTCATATCTGGCGATGTTGGCAAGAGTTTTCTCGTGGTCTTTTAACAGTGCCTCGATTTCCAGACCAATTAATTTATAGAGACGCATCTCTAAAATAGCATCCGCCTGGCGCTCGGTAAAACGAAGCTGAGCGGCCAGTTTTTTAGACTCTGCAGATTTAAATTTAATATTTTCCGTAATGCCCTCTGTCAGACAGGCCTTGGCCTCCTTAATATTTTTACTTCCACGGAGTATTTCAATGATCAGATCAATGACATCGCAGGCCTTTATAAGACCTTCCTGGATTTCTTTCTTTTCCTGCTCCTTGGCAAGCAATGTGGTATATTTCCTGGTTGCCAGCTCATACTGGAAAATTACATGATGGCGGATAATCGGGACAATTCCCATAGTCTCCGGTCTGCCGTCCACTACCGCTAACATATTGACACCGAAGGTATCTTCCAGTTTCGTTTTCTTATAAAGCAGGTTCTTTAAGTTCTCTGCATCGGCGCCTTTGCGCAGTTCGATAACAATGCGTATTCCTTCCTTGGAGGACTGGTTTGTGATGTCCACGATATCGTTCGTCTTTTTCGTCTCCACAAGGCTATAGACATCGTTTAAGAATTTACCGATATTGGCCCCAATCATCGTGTAAGGGATTTCCGTGATGACCAGACGATCTTTGCCGCCTTTGCCGTGCTCGATTTCCACTTTTCCACGAATTTTTATTTTTCCCGTTCCCGTGGAATAAACTCCCAGCAATTCATCTCTATTGGATACGATACCTCCTGTAGGGAAATCGGGACCTGGGACGTATTTCATCATCTGGGCAGTGTTAATGTCCGGATTTTTCATGTATGCGATGACGCCGTCAATGATTTCGCCGAAGTTGTGGGGTGGTATATTGGTGGTCATACCTACCGCGATACCCTCTGCGCCGTTAATCAGCAGGTTCGGAACCTTTACCGGGAGTACTGCCGGTTCTTTTTCAGTTTCATCGAAGTTCGGGACGAAATCCACTACATTTTTATCCAGGTCGGCTAAATAAGCTTCCTGGGTAATCTTCTGGAGTCTTGCTTCCGTGTATCGCATAGCTGCGGCACCGTCGCCTTCGATGGAGCCGAAGTTACCGTGGCCGTCTACCAGAGGGAGGCCCATTTTGAAATCCTGTGCCATTACTACCAGAGAGCCGTAAATGGAGCTGTCACCATGGGGGTGGTATTTACCCATGGTATCGCCGACGATACGGGCACTTTTGCGGTATGGTTTGTCGTAGCGGATACCCAGTTCATGCATATCGTACAGGGTGCGGCGCTGAACAGGCTTCAGACCGTCCCGGACGTCCGGTAATGCACGGGCGATGATGACGCTCATGGCGTAGTCGATGTATGATTTCTGCATGAGTTCCGAGTATTCGGTGCGGATGATTTGTTCTTCCTGTTTCATAAATTGTTAACCTCGCTTTGTATCATAAAGAGAATTTATACGTTAGTTAATTTTTTTGGGGGGGATAGGTGGGGTATTGAGGCGGGAAGCGGGCGGCAGGTATATTTTTTTGTTCCGTTACGCTAAACGCTCCGGTGAGCCAAAGCAAAGCATAAATTCTCTCAGCAGGGGCTTCGAGAATTTATTTTGTCTCCCCTCCGC
>JAGASC010000160.1 GCA_017621905.1 Roseburia sp. | reverse complement strand
CACCTGTAAAATCGGTTTTTTTGAGACTAGCGGGAAATTGGTCGATAAATGGGAGATTAAAACCAATACGGAAAACAACGGAGCGTCCATTCTGAGCGATGTGGCAAAAGCAGTGGAGGACAAACTGGCCAAGGAGGGAATCAGCAAGGATGATGTGCAGGGCCTTGGCGTTGGCGTTCCGGGTCCGGTAAAAAGCACCGGCGTAGTGGATTGCTGCGTGAACCTTGGCTGGGGCGTTGTTCAGGTGGAAGAAGAATTGAACAGCCTTACCGGTCTTAAGGTAAAGGTCGGAAACGATGCAAACGTTGCTGCGCTCGGAGAAATGTGGCAGGGTGGTGCAAAAGGCTGCAAGGACGTTGTTATGGTAACACTTGGAACCGGTGTGGGCGGTGGAATCATCGTGGACGGAAAAGTGGTAGCCGGCTTTAACGGCGCAGGTGGAGAGATTGGACATATTACCGTAAATAATGAGGAAAAAGAGCTGTGTAACTGCGGTCGTCCCGGCTGCCTGGAGCAGTATACTTCTGCCACCGGTATCGTTCGTATGGCAAAAAGAAAACTTGCAGGTACTACAGAGAACACAACCCTTCGGAATCATGAGGAGCTGACTGCAAAAGACGTAATTGATGAGGCAAAGTCCGGTGATGCAGTGGCTGCTGCAGTGTTTGAGGACGTTTGTGAGATTCTGGGTGCAGCACTTTCTAATATTTGCTGTGTGGTAAATCCGGAAGTCATCGTAATCGGTGGAGGAGTTTCCAAGGCCGGAGAGATTTTGACAGACAATATTCAGAAGCATTACATAAAGCATGCATTTCATAGCTGTGAAAAGACCAGATTTGCATTGGCAGGTCTGGGAAATGATGCGGGAATGTACGGATGTGTACAGATGTTATTTGATTAATCAGTGAATGGTACGGGGCTGCCGCAAAATTAACAAATTAATTTTGTGGCAGCCCCTTTTATTTATGACAATAGAAAGTGCGCAAAGCGTTCTTTCTATTGTTACACTGCAATCACATTTTTTGCAGACTGCTTTAATTCTTCGATTTCCTCCTTTATGGAAGGAACATTGTTGGTAATAATGTAGTCAGCCTCGCTGATATCGGAAATTCTGGCAAATGCGGTCCGCCCCAGCTTTGTGGAATCAGCAGCAACAATTGTGGTTGCCGAACGGGACAGCATAATCCTGTCCAACTCTACCTCATGATTATAATAAGTAGTCAATCCACTGGCAGAAGTAATACCATCCACAGATAAAATCAGCTTATCAGCGTGATATTTTCTGAGCTGCTCAATGGCGTCATCTCCATAAATAAACTGGTATTTTGCATTCACCAAACCCCCAAGCAGCACTACATTAAAATTCGGGTTTGCACCGGCCTCTAAGGCGATTGTAATGGAGTTTGTTACAATATTCAGGTTCATGGTGGCAGGAATCATTCGAAATACAGTAAGCGTAGTAGTTCCGGCATTGAGCATAATGGTATCGTTTTCGTCAATCATTCCTGCGATGTGCTGGGAGATAGACTGTTTCTGATCCTGATTCGCTGACAAGCGCTGCTGCATATCCATATTATAATAGGTTTTATAGGAACTGACAGCCCCGCCATGTACCCTGGACAATAAACCTTTTGCCTCCAAGTCAGCCAGATCCATGCGAATTGAAACTTCTGAAATTTCAAATAATGCACTCAGTTCATTTACCTTAACTCTTCCGTCACGGTGAAGAATTTCCAGTATTTTCTGTCTTCTTTCAAAGATATCCATAACCTAAACCTCTTTTTCACAAGTAGTTGTCCATAGCTCCTAGAGCAGATACGCCAGGCGGCAAATACGCATTTTGATTTGCTCAGGCACGTATAATGTCTGTGGACATTATAACATGAAGTAAGCTCAAACACCAGAAAATTATTAGAAGGAAAATATATCCCTTCGGAGCGGACGCTGCGACAGCCACATACTCAGTAACAAATAATCGGTACATCTTTTTTTGTTTTTATTACTTGCGAAAAAGTTTCGAATAAATGTTGACATATTTTCAAATTATTATATAATCAAAATAAATCATAAATTGGCGAAAGGAAATGAAATGCCAATATGAAATAAAACGAAAAGAGGACTTTGCTATGAGCAAGAATTGGGCAACTGTGGATATTAATTCTATTCCCAACATGGTGTCTGCCACTGTGCCAGGCCCCAAATCTATTGAGTATCATGAGAGATGCTCCAAGTATATGAAGGGTTATTCCAGTCAGGTAAAGCTGTTCCCCGTAGCCTTTGATTCCGGCTTCGGATATACACTTACTGATGTTGACGGTAATACCTATATTGATTTCTCCTCCGGTATTTATGTAACCGGACTTGGCCACTGCCATCCGAAGATTAGCGAGGCTGTTGCAGAGCAGGCGAAAAAACTTATGAACTGTCATGACTTCACCACAAAGGTAAAGATGGAGCTGGTTGAAAAGCTTCACGAGATTACCGGCGGACGTTTCGGCGGTTTTCAGTTTTATGATTCCGGTACAACTGCAGTAGAGGCAGGTTTACGCTGTGCACGTGCGGCTACCGGCAAACAGGAATTCATTTCTTTCTATAGAGATTTCCATGGTAAGACTTATGGTGCTAACTCTCTTGCAGTGGTTGGTCCTGATACCCATATGAGAGCTCCGGGCTTTATGCTGGCTCCGAGACCCAACCCATATCGTGACTTCTTCGGAAGAACTCCGGAAGAAGCATGGAAGGATTCTTCTCCATACATCAGAATGATCGAAGGTATGCTGGATAATGAATGCGCAAGCGGCGGAACAAACGTTGCTGCCATCGTTTTAGAGCCTGTTCAGGGCTGGGGCGGTTCCGTGATTCCTCCAGATGATTTTATTCCTGCACTTCGTGCACTCTGCGATAAGAGAGGTATTCTTCTGTTTGCAGATGAAGTTCTGGCTTGTATGGCAAGAACCGGTTCTTATCTTGCAATGGATCACTGGGATGTGACTGCTGATATTACCACCCTTGGTAAAGGCTTTGGTAACGGATTCCCCGTTACTGCGCTTGCAGTATCCAAAGACCTTGCACCTGCAATTGAGAAGATTTCTGCTTCCTCCAGCTACGGTGGAAACCCGATGGCTTGTGTTGCAGCTCTCGAATCCATTAAGGTAATCCAGGAAGAGAACCTCAATGAGCGTTCCGCACACCTTGGCGAGATCATGTTAAAGAGAATGAAAGAGATGATGGCAAATCATCCAATCATCGGTGATGTTCGTGCAATCGGATGTCTGCAGGCAATCGAAATCGTCAAAGATCGCGATACCAAGGAGCCGTTTGCAGAGGCAGGCCAGATGATCTACCAGAAAGCTTTCGAGAAAGGTCTTGCATGGGTACCGTCAGGACACATTCTGCGTATGTCCCCGCCAATGATCTTAGACGACGAGGTTGCGCTTAAGGGTCTTGATATTATCGAAGAGGCAGTTGCTGAAACCGAGAAGCACTTTGGCTATTAATGCAAATCATATTGTATAGACACGTAACTGTTTGGTGCACCACCGGGCACCGGACAATTACATAGACACGAAGAGGAAGGGCTGTCGCAGATCGTCCTGTGCCAGACTATTGTGCATCACAATGGTGGTGACAGTATCTGCCATAAGGATGCTATCCTGTGTCAGCCCTTCCTCATTTTACTTACGAGTGAATGAAAGGATAAAGAAGAATTATGAAAACTGTAAAATTTGGTCTGATCGGCTGCGGACTGATGGCAAGAGAGTTTGCTTCCGCTGCTGCACGCTGGTGTCACCTGACCGATGATATTCCGAAACCTGAAATTGTCGGTATCTGCTCCGTAGTTCCAAAAGAGATGGAGTGGTTTCAGAAGAATTTTCCTGAAATTAAATACGCTGTTGCAGACTATAAAGAGCTTCTTGAGAAAGATGATATCGATGCAATTTATTGCGCAGTTCCTCACAACCTTCATGAGCAGTTTTATATCGATATCATAAAGAGTGGGAAAGCGCTTCTTGGTGAAAAACCCTTTGGTATTGATAAGAAGGCAAATGAAAATATCATGAAGGCAATCAAAGAGAATCCGAACACATTTGTTCGCTGCTGCAGCGAATTCCCTTACTATCCGGCTATGCAGACCATGATCAATTGGTTCAAGGAAGGGAAATTCGGAAAGATTCTGGAGATTCACGCCGGATTCAATCACTGTAGTGATATGGATGTAGATAAACCGATTAACTGGAAGCGTATGGTTAAATTTAATGGGGAGTACGGCTGCCTTGGCGATCTTGGTATCCATACTCAGCATGTTCCCTTCCGTCTTGGCTTCAAACCTAAGACTGTCAGAGCACATTTCAGCAACATTGTGAAAGAACGTCCGGACGGCAAGGGCGGTATGGTACCCTGCGATACCTTTGATAACTGTACCATTTTCTGCACCACACTCAATGCAGATGGGGATGAGATTCCTATGACTTTAGAGACAAAGCGTATGTGTCCCGGTTCTACCAACCGCTGGTTCTTTGAAATCTACGGAATGGATTGCAGTGCGCGTTTCTCCAGTGATGATGCCAATGCGTTTTATTATACTTCTTCCTGGGGGAAGGAACAGTCATGGAACCGTATCATTATTGGCTATAAACCTATGCTGCCTACGATCACCGGACCGATTTTTGAGTTTGGTTTTACAGATGCGATTCAGCAGCAGATTGCAGCTTTTATGCTTGAATATTCGGGCGTTGAGGTTCCTTTCGGTCTTTTTACACCGGAAGAAACGGAGCTTTCCCACACGCTGGCAACTGCCGCTTTAAAGTCTTTCTATAACAAAACGGTTGAGGTTATTGACTAAAGGTATAAGTGCCATTATAATGGAATAGAGATTTGAATCGGAGGTACAGACATGTTAGTTAACTTAAACGAGGTTCTTATACCTGCAAAGAAGAATCGTTATGCAGTAGGCTTATTTAATGCCGTGAATTTAGAGCTTGCCCGCGGAATTATCAATGCGGCGGAAGCAACTAGGTCACCTGTTATTATGGGTACGGCAGAGGTTTTACTGCCTTACGGTCCTTTGGAAGAGGTTTCCTATTACCTGGTTCCTATGGCAAAAAAGGCATCTGTCCCTGTTGTGGTACATTTTGATCACGGTTTGAATTATGATACTTGTGTTCAGGCACTGAAACTTGGATTCAGTTCTGTTATGTACGATTGCTCCACAGATACTTACGAGGAAAATATACGTAAAGTAAAAGAGATGGCAGACATTGCACATTCTTATGGCGCTACCATTGAGGGTGAGCTGGGCCATGTGGGAGATAATGAAGGGTCCGCAGAGGGAAGTTCCCATATGGATGATCCGTCTAAGTATTTTACAGATCCAAGACAGGCAAAGGAATTTGTGGAAAAGACGGGCGTAGATGCTTTAGCGATTGCAGTAGGGAATGCACACGGTGCATATAAGCTGCCGCCCAAGCTTGATTTCGAGAGAATCCGCACGATTGCCAATACGGTGGATGTACCGTTAGTGCTTCACGGCGGTTCCGGTCTGACAGATAATGATTTCAGACAGGCAATCAAGGAAGGTATCAGCAAAGTAAACATTTTTACGGATATCAATGTGGCAGCAGTAGAAGCTGAATTCAAGAAATTCTCCAGTATGGATAAAGGTTTGATTGATCTGATTCCGGCAGCTGTGGAAGCTGTTAAGCAGGAGAGTATGAAGAAGATGAAACTGTTTAGCAGCGATGGAAAAGCAAATTTCTGCATGCAGTCCGGTAACGGTATGTCGGCAGAAAATGTGGAAGAGCTGACCAGGCTGGTAGCTGCGGAAGTGGCAAAATATTTGCAAAAATAGTGGAAAATTCACAGGTGTGATAGAAAATAGCTGCAAGGGCATAACCTTACAGCTATTTTTTATCTCCTAAGATTCAACCGCCTGTCTTTGCACCTGCGCCAGTGCTTTTGCAACTGGCGGAATACTGATGATAATCAGTGTAATAATGGCTTCCGGAAGAAGGTAAGAACCCTGGTATGCAATGGAGTATGCCAGCGGGTGCATGCCTTCCGGAGCGTAAGCTGCAAAGAAAACTACACCGGAAATGGTGGAGAATAGGAAGCGTCCGAAAACACCAATCAGATACCCAATCTGAAGTCCCCGCTTTTTTCGGCTGAAAAATCCGGCCAGACCCAGGGCGCCAAAGGCCAGAGGGTAGTCCAAAAGCATCTGGGGAATTGTGTAAAAAATGGGTTCCATGACAAATTGCACCAGACCATAAGCAACTCCGGTCATAATGCCCACATAAGGTCCGTACCAGTAGGCAATCAGTGCGATAAAAAGCATGGAAAGCAGGGTTACGGAGCCGCCCATAGGTGCCTCAAAAAGCTTGATCATAGAGCAGACCACAGCTAAAGCGATGGCAAGGGCAGAATAGACCAGCTGTTTTGTGGTGAGCACCTTTTTTCTGCCTGCATTTTTGTGGCGCAGGATAGCTGCCACGATGAGAAGCAGAACAATGATAGCAATAACAATAACGATGCCTACTGCTTTTAAACGTACAGAACCGTCATCCCAGGCACCTTCTGTGGTAACAAAAAAGTTGTACATAAAAAAATCCTCCTTGCTGAATATATTTTGCCAGGGGGATTATCCTTAAATCATCATTGCTTCCTTACGCCGGTATTATCCGGTTCAAGTAATGAGGGTCGATGGAAGTTCATCTCTCAGCGGATTGTCTGCACGTGCAGACGATTTGCACCCCTAGCATTTCTATTCTGTTTTCATGTATTATTTTGGTTGGTAGTCACGTGTATGATATCATTTGTGAACGCCTTCAATATAACAATTTGTCAGGGTGCTGTCAAGTATAAATTTTGAAAACTTGACAGTATGCAGTAAATGCTAAGGGCTGTCTGAACTGTTACTCTTGAATTCAATTGAAAAAGCACCTTGATGTATTATCGTGGTTGTGGATTTTTTGATATACAGTTGGCAGGTTTTATGCTAAAATGAAAAAATCAAAAAGAGCAGCCGCCGCCCCAAGGCAGCTGACTGACAGATGGAGGTAACAAATGAGCAGAGGAGTTGCAGGAAAAAATACGTGGGCATTGTTTTTATTATTGTTGTCCGGCATTGTGCTTGGCGGTCTTATCGGAAACCTTGCGGCGGGAGTTCCCGGTCTTAGCTGGCTTGCCTATGGACAGAGCTTTGGACTTTCGGATCCGATTATTCTGGATCTTGGTATCCTGGTATTTACTTTTGGCCTGGTCATTCACATCAATATTGCAAGTATTATTGGCGTGTTGCTGGCAATCCTTATTTACCGTTCGATCTAAGCGGCGAGGGATCTGCCGCGCGGGTTTTACCGGGTGTTGAGAAATACGAAAATGAATAATTTGTGGTCGAATCCTGCAAAATGAGGTCGATTTTATGAAAAAACTTTAACAATTTAACGAATTAAAGAAAAAAAGATTGCACTCTCCGTCATTTTGTAATAAAATAGGCTTGCCGAAAAAACAGTCGGCAGAAATATTTTAGAACTCCGCAAGCGGAAATATACAAAATAAGGAGATATGAAAAGATGGGATACGTTGATGAAGTACTTGCAAAAGTAAAAGAGAAAAATGCTTCTGAACCTGAATTTTTACAGGCAGTAGAAGAAGTGCTGGAGTCTTTAAGACCAGTGATTGATGCAAATGAAGCTGTATACAGAAAAGAAGCTCTGTTAGAGCGCTTAGTTGAGCCGGACAGACAGATCAAATTCCGTGTACCGTGGGTAGATGACAAGGGACAGGTTCAGGTAAATGTAGGATACAGAGTACAGTTTAATAACTCAATTGGACCGTACAAGGGAGGTTTGCGTTTACACCCATCCGTAAATATCGGTATTATCAAATTCTTGGGATTTGAGCAGATT